>JAESSM010000160.1 GCA_016764115.1 Bacteroidia bacterium
ATACGATATTATTGGTGAAAAATCAAGAATGGGATTATCGTTTCAAAATATTGGGACAATTTATCATGAACAAACCAAATATTCCTTAGCGTTAGAACATTATAAAAAAGCTCTAATAATATTTGAAAAATACAGAGATAAACATAAAATCGCTGTTACATCTAGTAATATTGGGGCAGTTTACGCAAACATTGGTGAAAATGAACTTGCAAATACCTACTACATTAAATCATTAGAAATTAAAAAAGAATTGGGAGACAAAGTAGGACAAGCATATACTTTCAATAATATAGGTAAAAGCTATGCGATGCAAGATAAAAATGAAAAGGCCATTGAATTTCACATGAAAGCACTAAATATTCAAATGAGCATTTCAGACAAATCAGGGGAATCATTTTCATTAATGAGTATTGGAAATCTTAATTTTAAACAAGGTGAAATTACTTTAGCTCTTGAATATTTGAAAAGAAGTCTAAAACTTTCTTTGGAAATTGGAGCTAAAAAGGAAGTACAACTTTCATATAGAAGTATCTCATTAATTTATGATAGAATAAATGACTACCAAAACGCCTACAAATACCACAAGCTTTATACAGGAACAAAAGACTCCCTATTCAACGAAACTTCCTCCAAGCAACTAACCGAAATGCAAACCAAATACGAAACGGAAAAGAAAGAAAATGAAATAAATCTGCTCACTAAAGAAAAAGAAATTCAAGATCTTGAAATTAACAAGAACAAAACAGTTCAAGTTGCTTTGATAAGCGTGCTTGTATTAGTTTCTCTGTTAGGTTTTTTAATTCATAACAGATATAGGATCAAGACAAAGTCCAATGAATTATTATCAGAAAAAAACAATGAGCTTGAACAAAGCCGGGAGGAAATACGTGCTCAAAATGTTGAACTTGGCCAGATCAACCAATTGTTAGATAATAAAAACAAGAATATCACTAACAGTATCAATTACGCCCAACGAATTCAGGAAACTATCATGCCCACTAAAAAAAACCTTGAAAGGATTTTCCCTGAATCATTTATCTTCTTTAAGGCCAAAGATGTTGTAAGCGGTGATTTCCCTTTCATTGCACAAGTTGGAGATGATATATTTGTTTCCGCAGTGGATTGTACCGGTCATGGAGTTCCAGAGGCAATGATGTCCATGATCGGATATTTTCTATTGAATGATATCATTAATGGCCGTAATATACATCAACCAGATGTTATACTTAATGAATTACATAAAGGGGTTTTGACAACACTGAACCAAAAAGAAAATCTGGAATCCAGGGACGGAATGGATATTGCTTTTTGCAAGATCAATACAAAGAAAATGACAGTAGATTATGCCGGAGCGCATAGACCGTTATTGGTTTCAAATAATGGCGATATAAAAGAAATTAGGGGTGATAGGTTTCCCTTAGGAGGTACATTCTATTCAAGCAGGGGAAAAGATATAAAATTCACCAACCATTCCATCTCTCTTAACAAAGGTGATACAATACTTTTGTATTCTGATGGGCTGCCGGATCAGCAGGGCGGTAGTAAAGAAAAATCAAAGAGTTTTGGTAACAGGCAAATCAAGAAGATCGTAACTGAAAATAAGAATAAAAAAATGGCTGACATGCATAAAATATTTCAAGAGAGATTTGATGTTTGGTGTGGTAAAGGAAATCAGCTGGATGATGTTTTGCTAATCGGGATTAGAATGACATGAAATTTTGTTAGTATCATATCCTGATCCCAATCATGATCACATCATCAGTTTGCTTATTAGATCCCATCCATTCTGTAAATCGCTGGTCTATAATTTGGCCGATTTTAATCATCTCTAAATTTTTATTCTCATCTATTATATTTGTTATCTGTGTACTCTTAAAGTTCCTATTCTTAGGACCACCCATTTGGTCTATCAATCCGTCTGAATAAAAATAAATCGAATCTCCGATATCCAATGTTATTTTATTGGTCGTAAAGTTGATCTCTTTACCACAGCTTGAATATTGCAACCCACCCACAGGAAATCTATTTCCTCTTATCTGCTGAATTTCTCCATTGTGCAGCCATAATAAAGGCCTATGAGCTCCTGCAAATTGTACTTCTCTATTCTCTCTATTAATTGTACAAAGTGCTATATCCATTCCATCTTTTGATTCAAGGTTATCCTCCTGATTTAAGGTATTTTTTACTTCTTCGTGCAATTTGTTCAAAATTTCTCCCGGTTCATGAATATGCCTTCCACCTACAATTTCATTTAAGAGAAAATATCCGATCATGGACATCATCGCCCCTGGAACTCCGTGTCCTGTGCAGTCAACAGCTGCAACATAAAAGTTGTTGTCATTTTGAAAGGTCCACGGAAAATCTCCACTTACAACATCCTTAGCTTTATAATAAATGAATGAATCCGGAAAATATTTTTGTAAGTGTTGTGTCGTAGGCATGATAGTTTCCTGAATTCTTTGAGCATAATTTATGCTTTCCAGAATGCTCTTATTTTTATTCTTTAACTCTATTTCAGTTAATTTTCTCTTAGTTATATCGGTATCAATTACAACCAATTTCTTGACTTCTCCGGCATCATCCAAAATAGGGGTAAGTGTAGATTGTACCCAAATCTGCTTACCCTCCTTTGAAGTATTGATAGATTCATAAGTAACTGATTTTTTTGTTTCGTTGCTCTTTTGAATTAATTCTGCAATTCGATTATTTGCACTTCCGTGAATAAGGTTCTCTCCTTTTGCAACTTTGAATTCATCCAGTGTGTAGCCACTCATTTTGGTAAAAGCATTATTAGCCCAATCTAAAACACCATTTTTATCAGTAATAATAACAGCATTATCTGTTTCACTCGCTACAATAGATAGTTTTTCAAGCTCTGTATTGATCTCCTCTACTTTTTCTTTTTCTTTCTTGAGCTCCACAGTTCGTTCATCAACCATTGCTTCCAATCTTTTCTTTTCCTGTTGCAATTTCTTTTCACGGATCTTAATGAAACTTACTACAATAGTTATTCCACCTATAATACACAGTCCGTAAAACCATGCTGTTTGCCAGAATGGAGGAGTAATTGTAAAAGAAAATTCAAGCGGGCTTTCATTCCATAAGCCGTCATTGTTCGAGGCCTTAACAAAAAAGGTATATTCTCCGGGAGGGATATTAGAATAAGTGGCACTGCGTTCTCCTAAACTTGGAGACCATTCCTTGTCCAACCCATCTAATTTATATTGGTATTGTACTTTTTCAGGTATTGTAAGGCTAATGCCTGTAAAATCAAAGGTTAAATGATTTTTGTCATAAGGAAGGACCAAATTAGCAGGTAAATTATTTTCATTTATTTCGGTAACATAGTCACTAAAATTGAATTGTTCAAAAAACAACCTTAATCCTGTGAGGTGTAATTGTGGCTCTACCTTATTAATTCGATCGGCTTTTGGATCATAGCGAAATGCACCTTTTATTGTACCAAACCAAATACCCCCTTCAGCATCCTCATATACAGCACTCGGATTACATTCAACACCAAAAAAACCTTCTTCTTTGCTATAATTCTTAAATTTTTTCTCGCCGGTTTCATAAAAATAATTTATGTCCATTCGTGAAAGGCCACGGTTAGTGCCAATCCAAAGTTGATCGCTTCTATCAATATGGACAAAAAGTATAGCATCATCTACAAGCCCATCCTTAGTAGTGAAAACTTCTATTTCATTAGTCTTGACATAAAGGAGGTTTACGCCTCCGCCATAAGTTCCAATCCAAATATTTCCTTTGGAATCATCACATAATGATTCTGCAGTATTGTTGGACAAGCCGTTTTCAGTATTAAAAATCGTAAATTTATCATCTTGCAGTTTGTGTACTCCAAACTCGTAAATCCCGATCCAAACAGTATTATTTTTATCAACTAATATTGTCCTGATCTCATTGTTATTCAAACCATTAGTATCCGAATAGAACTTGAACTTTTTCAAATCAAACTTAGCTGGTGATACTCCCTCAAATTCATCGGGATTAAAAACATAAACTCCCCCATTTGTCCCAACCCATAGATTCCCGTCATGGTCCTGCTCTAGTGCCCAAATTTGATTGCCGGGTAGTCCTTTTTCCATTGTGAAACGTTGTGTGACCTTATCATTACCAAGTTTTAATAATCCTTCCAAATATGTTCCTACCCACACATCTCCATTCTTATCTTTGAATACTGATGTAATTAGTTCTGCGATGTTTTCTATTTTTGTTACTCCTTCTCCTTCATTCATATTCAATTTCAACAATCCATTTTCGTAGGTACCTATCCATGCATGGTTTTCATCTACATCTATGGACCAAACAGCAAGGTCAGGTTTCCCATAATGAACAGTGATATTAGTGAATCTTTTACCTGAAAATCTTTTTAAGCCATCCCCATCTGTTGCAAACCACAGATTTTCTTCGATATCCTGGAAAACAGAATAAATACCTCTACTTCCTATCCCATCCTGATCGCTAAAAGAAGTCAAGTGACCGTTTTCAAATAAATTCACATTGCCATTTAAAGTAGAAACCCAGATGGTATTATTTTTGTCCTCAAATATGGACCAAACCATACTGCCATTCAGGCCATCAGTCGATGAGTAATTAGTGAATTGTTCACCATCATACATGCTCACTCCGGTGTGAGTTCCAATCCACACATTACCCTTGGAGTCACCGTTTATACAATATGTATATCTACTCAGCAAGCCGTCTTTTACAGTGTAGTTTGTGAGAGTGGTACTATCTACTTTTGGATTATTGAGATCAAATTTATATACGCCTGAACCCACTGTTGCTACCCAAATATTTTCATGCTCATCTTCATAGATTCCGTGAAAATCATTTACTTGGAAACCATGCTTATCTGAATAATTTTGTATTTGCCTTCCGGTTATTTTACTATCATAAATGATCTTGTTGAGTCCATGCATTGTTGCAACCCAAATGTTTCCTTTAGAGTCCTCATAAATATCAAAAACAGAATTGCTACTCAGTCTGTCATCAGTATCATATACAATAAAGGTATCAGCATGTAAAACACTAACTCCTCCACCCATTGTTCCGATCCATATATTGTCATGTTGATCAGCTAAAACTTTGTAAACAACATTATTACTTAACCCATCATTTACTGAATAGTTCTTGAATTCATTTCCATCAAACTTGCTCACTCCACCAAATGTACCTACCCATAGATATCCTCTCTTATCTTGGCAAATGGTTAATACCTGGGATTGTATTAATCCTTCATCTAATGAATATGTTTTAAAATTATAGGTTTGGGAAAAAAGTTGGAATGTGAGGCATAGGAAA
>JAESSM010000161.1 GCA_016764115.1 Bacteroidia bacterium
TGAAGACGCTGATCCTGCAGCAGCTACTTCGGAAGATCCTCAGGGTATTGTATATGATTCCAGTGGCACCAAATTGGTTACTTTTACCATTTCTGATGCAAATTGTAGTGAAGTAAAAACCGAAACAATAACTATAAGCACAACTCCTTCAGCAGATTTTACAACAACAGCCCCTACTTGTACTGAAGAAACAGTAACTTTTACCAACACCGGAACTACGGGAGATTCCTACGCATGGAATTTTGGTGATGGTAATACCTCAGCCTCTCAAAATCCAACCAATGCTTATACGACAGCAGGTAATAAAGTGGTTAAATTAGTTACCACAATAACCACAATAATCACTTGCAAAGATTCAAGTGTACAGGCAATTACCATTAATCAAAAGCCCAATTCTACCTTTTCATTTACCGGAGGAACACTTTGCGGAAATGTTGGTGTTGATTTTGACTATATAGGAGGAACTACTGGGGATACCTGGTCATATAGCTGGGATTTTGGCAAAAGCGCTAACCCACCTTCCTCCACTTCAGAAGATCCTCAAGGTGTGTTATATGATTCAAGTGGAACCCATACGGTTACTTTTACCATCTCAGATGCAAATTGTTCTGAATCCTCAACTCAAAGCATTACGATCAGTCCAACTCCTACAGCCAGTTTTACTTCAACAACTCCTGCATGTACAGAAGACTCTGTAGATTTTACCAATACAGGAACTACCGGAGCTAACTGGGCTTACAACTGGACCACATTTGGGAGTGGAGCCAGCAGTGCATCATCTACTTCACAAAATCCAACTGATATAATATATTCAACTGAGGGAATTAAATCTGTGACTTTGGTTATTGTAGATACTGGAGGAAATTGCAGTGATACATCCACTCAAACAATAAATATAAATTTTAGACCTAATGTTAGTTTCATTACGTCTAGTATTCCTGTTTGTGCTGGAGCTCCAATAAATTTTACCAATTCCGGAACTAGCGGTGATTCTTGGTCATATAATTGGGATTTTGGAAAGGATGCTATTACAAATTCTTCCACTGCGGAAAGTCCTAAGGGTATCAAATATGCTAATGGCGGTAGTAAGACAATAACGTTTACCATATCTGATAATAATTGTACCAAAACGTTTATAGATTCTACAACAGTAACAATTGATACCCTACCAAATGCCAATGCTGGAATTGATACGATCATTTGTGCAAACAGAAGTGTACCTATTGGGAGCGGATCCATTCCAAGTTATTCATACAGTTGGTATCCTACCAAAACACTTGATAATTCTGCTATATCTAATCCTATCGCTAGTCCGGAGGCAAATATTACCGTTTATTATGTACTAGTTACTGATACAGCAACTAGTTGTATGAATACAGATTCGGTAACCGTTACTATGCTTAGTCCTTTGCTTGCTGATGCTGGAGAAGATATAGAAATATGTTTTGGAGATAGTGTGCAAATTGGAAGTGCTTTAATTGAGGGACAAACCTATAGTTGGAGCCCAATATTAGGCCTTAATGTTTCTACATCACCTAACCCCATGGTGAGTCCTGAAACAACTACAACCTATACGGTTACTGTTAATGGAGCAAAATGTGATGTAATTAATGATGAAGTAGTTATTGTCGTACATCCTTTACCTGATGCTGATGCAGGTAGTGATGTTACCATTGCGAGGGGTTCAAGTACTCAACTGATAGCTACTGGTGGAGTAATGTATGGTTGGTCTCCGGGTGATGGGTTAAATAACATAAGCATTTTTGATCCGGTTGCTACCCCAGATTCTACTACTTCATATATTGTTATGGTAACTGATGTTTATGATTGCGTAAATACGGATACGGTAATAATTACAGTAGTTGCACCAACGGTATGGACACCAAGTGCTTTTACACCTAACGGTGATGGGCAAAATGATGTCTTTTATGCAAGAGGTGAAAAAAGCGGCATCATCAATTTTAAATTCAGGATTTTCAACAAATGGGGAGATGTAGTCTTTTATTCAGAGGATATTGATATTGGTTGGGACGGATATAAAATTGTAACCAGAGAAGAGCTTCCTGAAGGTGCATATATTTATAATGTTCAAGGAGAAAAATCAACAGGTGAAAGTGTTAATATTTCAGGTGTTGTTAATTTAATTAGATAATTATTTCTNCTAAAAAAATATACTATTTCATAAATTAAAAATTAAAAATTATGAAAACCTTTTTCAAATCATTACCATCACTATTATTGCTAGTTACTCTTGTTGGTAATAGCTTTAATTCAAATGCTCAGGATATAAGATTTAGCAAACCATTTTCAGTACCATTGAGTTTGAACCCTGCGATGATGGGAACTAATGCTGATCTTAAAGCAACATTGAATTACAGAAATCAATGGATGACCATTGACGATGGTTATCAAACATACAATTTCACTTTTATGTACCCCATATTTGTGAATGACGGGAAGGGAAAACTAGATATTGGTTTAAATGCAATAAATGATCGTGCTGGTGCATTTAATAGTATGGATATCAGTCTGGCTGTGGGTTATAGTTTGGCGTTAACAGAAACACATCATCATTTAAGCGCTGCTTTATTGGGTGGTTTTGTTCAGAAGCAATTAGATGCTGCAAATCTTACATTTGATGATCAATATATAACCGGTTCATTTAATAGTGTTAATGCTACCAATGAAACTGTACTTAATGAAAAGGTAGGGTATCCGGATGTTGGATTTGGGTTATTATGGTTTTACAACCCTCCTAGAGAAGATAGTAAGATCAATGCTTATTTCGGTGTTTCAGCATATCATTTAAACCAACCAAATGAGTCATTTACAGGATTGACTGGCAAATTACCCATTAGATATTCCTATCAAACAGGAATAAAAATCATTACTGAAGGTAAACTAGACTTTACACCTAATTTAAGGATCTCCTCACAAAGTGGAGCTGAAGAAATTGCTTCAGGTTTATATTTAGATTATCATCTTAATGATGAAATGATACTAGAAATAGGTGGTTGGTACAGAAAAAGAGATGGTATCGCCTTTTTGGTAGGCTTTGATCATGATATGTTCTCTGTTGGATACAGTTATGACTTAGGTATGACAGAGTTAAATAATGCTGTTGGCGGTTTAATGACACATGAAGTTACTTTGGGTTTCAAAATGGATCAAGCTGCAAAAAAGGATATTAAATTTGTATCGCCTATACCATTATTTTAGTCTTATGTATTAGTGGTATTTTTTAAATACCATAGAGTATGTTTTTAATAAGCAACTTTTTTATTTAGTAAAAATTATTCTAGATTAATCACTTGTCAAATTCTTATTCCGATCATAATTACATCATCTAATTGTTTACATCCATCCATCCATTTTGTAAATTTTTGATCAAATATTTCATTCAGCTCCTCCATAGATTTATCTTGATGGGTTAGTATTATTTCTTTGACCTGATCATTTCTAAACCTTTTTCCATTTTGTCCCCCAATTTGGTCTATCAAACCATCAGAATAGAAATAAATGGAATCTCCGATTTCTAGATTTAGTTTATGACTTATAAAATTAATTTCTTTACCTCTACTTGAATATTGCAATCCACCTACCGGAAATCTATCTCCTTTAATTTCACGAATTTCTCCATTATGCATCCAAATTAAAGGTCTGTGTGCGCCTGCAAACTCTACTTCCATTTTCTCTTTATTGATCTTGCAAATGGCAATATCCATACCATCCGTTGATTCAAGGTTTTCCTCTTGTTTCAAGGTATCTTTTATTCCATTATGAAGAAGATTAAGTATTTCAGCAGGGTCATGTACGTTTTTACCTCCTACAATATCATTTAATAAGAAATAACCAATCATACTCATCATCGCTCCCGGAACCCCATGTCCGGTACAATCAACAGCTGCAGCAAAAAAGTTTTCATTGGTATTCATTGTCCAGGGGAAATCGCCACTTACTACATCCTTAGCTTTATAAAAAATAAACGAGTCAGGAAAAATTTGTTTTAGATGAGATTGAGTAGGCATTATTGTTTCCTGAATTCTTTGGGCATAGTTTATACTCTCGGAAATACTTCGATTTTTTTTATCTAAGTCTTTGTTAGTAATTTCTAAAAGGTCATTTTTTGATTCTAATTCAATATTTGCATTACGCTTAAATTTAAACTGCGAGTAAACCACATAAATTAACGATACTGCCAATCCTAAAATGAAGAATATCCCAAGGATTAATAATTTTTGTTTTTTTATTTGATCTTTTTGCTGTTGAGTTATTAGTGCCTGAAGAACATTATTCTTCGTAAGCATTTCAATTTCCTTCTCCTTTTTATCAGATTCGTATTTTGCCTGCATCTCATTCATGCTCTTGGTACTTTGTTCATTAAAAAGGGAATCTTTCAGGCTTGTAAATCGTTCGTGAAAGTCAAAAGCTATTTCGAAATTGGTTTTGGCCCTATGTGCTTGTGCCAAATTCGTGTAACACGATAGAATTGCCTCTTTGAAATGTATCTCCCTTGCTTTTTCCAGGCAATTTGTAAAATAAGAAATGGCTTTGTCATATTTCCCTTGAGCAGCATATAATTCACCAATGTTGTTAAGACTCACAACTGCACCAGGGTGATCGTTTAATTCATTTTTTATTTTTAAGGCTCTGATGAAAAAATCCAAAGCGGTTGAATAATTCTTTTGCTTAGAGTAAATATTACCAACATTATTCAACGTTCGAGACAATCCTAGTTGGTCGTTTAGTTTTTCTCTCATACCCATTGACTTTTTCGCATAAATCAGTGCCTGGTCAAGATCTTCTTTGTATAAATAGGCAATTCCAATATTATCAATGCTACTTGCCATTCCAGCAGTGTCCTGCTGTTCTTCTTTTATGATGAGTGATTTTTTTTGATATTCTATTGCTTTATCATAGTTCTTTTGAATTATATAAATGATTCCGATATTATTTAATACAATCCCTTGTCCGGTGGTATAGCCGGCTTCTTCGTATATCCTTAATGCAGATAAAAAATGCTCGAGGGCAATATTGTATTTCCCTTGATACTCAAGAAAAGTGCCAATGTTGTTTAGGTTTTTTCCTTGATTAATTTTTTCACCGAGTTTTTTTCTAATTTCATTAGCTTTCATGAAACTCTCGATCGCTTCATCATATTTTTTCAGTATATCCAGAATATTTCCTTTCCCTTCCAAACTACTTGCTATACCTCTTTTGTAGTTTATTTTTTCAGCTAATTCATAAGCCTCCTGGCAGTAAACCAAAGCATCTTCTTTTAAACTATCTTTTAATTCATATCCAAACCTGACTAAAATTTTTACTCTGTCAGTATCATTAAGAGCAGACGTTTTCAAGATTTTGCGAAGACTATCAATTCTATTATGAGTATTACTATATAAGGTTATAGGGCTACAGATAATAAGTAACAAGATTATATGTAAGAATTCCTTTCGCATTTTATAGAATTAGTTATTAAATATCAGCAATTGCAAATTGAAAAGCAAAACTGGGGATTTGTATTAGTTATCTATTCTCATCACGAAGACCATATTTAAAAGTTTAGACATAATATTTTATATAAATTAACTGTTTAATATTATATGCTGATATATATTATTTAAAGTAATAATACAGAATAAAATATTTTATGGAATTCAGCAATTACTTGCATCTATATTAAAAAGAGATTTAGAATAACTATGGAACGCATTTTAACTTTGGCTAATAATAACATGTTTAATCCCCGTCTCATTCTGCAAAAAGACGGGCGACATCCTCAAATACTTTATTTAACAACATTTCTTATTTATGGTATCATTGCACTAGGTTGGGAGATTGAAATTACAAGATATATTATTACAATAGTTACTTGCTTGATTTGTCAGGCCGTAGGGATACACTTCACCACAAAAAAATATAATGGATTAAAGAGTGCTCTTATTACAGCCTTGAGTTTGTGTTTAATGTTTAAAGCCAATTTGATCATTACTATCATATTGGCAGCAGTCTTATCTATTGGAAGCAAATACTTCATTCGAATCAATAATAAGCATATTTTCAATCCAAGCAATTTCGGAATCATTGCTACTATTTTATTAACAAATGATGCTTGGGTATCCCCGGGCCAATGGGGTAGTGATGCATTGCAATTATTTTACTTAGGAATTGCAGGCTTCTTTGTCTTATTCAGAGTTGGAAGAATTAATACCAGCCTTTCATTTTTAGCAACATTTATTGGATTACAATTTACAAGACAAGTCATATACATGGGATGGCCAGTTGATCATTTCTTTCATTCCTTAACCAGCGGGACTCTTTTATTATTTACATTTTTTATGATAACGGATCCGGTAACAACACCAAATGCACCCAAAGCAAGAATTATCTGGGCTGGAACAATAGGTGTATTGGCATTCTTGCTTACAAATTGGTTCTACGTACATACAGCTCCTTTATGGGCCTTATTTATTATATCTCCTCTTACGGTTTTATTAAATAAAATATTTATTCACAAAAAATTTTCTTGGTCATGAAAACACAAAAATTATTAGGTATTGCAATTTTATTGATTCTATATATCAATAATGCGTCAGGATTCTGCGGGTTTTATGTTGCAAAGGCAGATGCAACACTTTTCAATGAAGCTTCACAAGTAATTGTTGTCAGAGATGGTAACCGAACTGTCATAACAATGTCAAGTGATTTTAAAGGTAATGTTAAAGATTTTGCAATGGTTGTACCGGTACCGGAAGTATTGAAAGAAGAAAATATCAGGGTCGCAGATAGAGTCATATTTGATAAGTTGGATGCCTACTCAGCACCAAGGTTAGTAGAGTATTACGATGAAAATCCATGTTACAAGGACTATTATTATGCCATGGATGCCATTACTTCAGAAAGTATGGTGGAAGAATCAATGCCTACCCCAAGAAAAGCAAAATCATATGGTGTAACCATTGAAGCAAAGTACACGATAGGAGAATATGATATTCTAATATTATCAGCCACGGAATCGGATGGTTTGAAACGTTGGTTGGTTGATAATGGATATAAAATACCAAAAAAAGCACATGAAGTATTAAATCCATATATTAAAAATGATATGAAGTTCTTTGTAGCAAAGGTTAATTTAAAAGAACATCAAAAAAGTGGCTTCACAGAACTCAGGCCTTTGCAAATTGCATTTCAGTCGGATAAGTTTATGCTTCCTATCAGGCTAGGAATGGCCAACGCAAATGGTGATCAGGATTTGATAGTTTATCTGTTTTCTAAAGAAGGAAGGATTGAAACAGCAAACTATAGAACTGTAAATTTGCCAACAGATAAGAATATCCCCCTGTTTGTAAAAGATCAATTCGGAGATTTTTATAAAGACGTGTTCCAACGAACATGGAATAGAGAAGGACAAAATGTAGTAATACTGGAATATGCGTGGGATATTAGTTCCAGCAATTTTGTTAAATGCGATCCCTGTGTATCAACACCTCCCGCTTATACAGATTTAAGAGAAGCAGGGGTTTTCTGGGCGAAGGAAGTTACGCCACAATGGGGAGGAGCTGATTACACCGGTGATGTTCATTTTACACGTTTGCATGTTCGATACAACCGGCCAAATTTCCCCCAGGACCTTTTCTTTACAACAACCCCAAACAAACAAAGTTTCCAGGGCCGTTACATACTTACTCATCCAGCTACAGGTGAAATGGATTGTTCAGAAGCTCAAAATTACTTAAAGGGTGTGCTCAAGAGAAGAGAAGCTGAATTACATCAATTAGCTTCTTTAACAGGCTGGGATGTGAGCAAATATTCAGATTATGTAGATGAGTTTGCACGAAAAATAAAGAGTGAAAAAGGAGGGTGGATAGAAGAACAGTTTAAAACAAGAAAAACAATTTTTATGGATTCGGATTTACAAACAATCCTGGAAATGGTAATAATCCTTCAAATGGTCTTGGTATTATATTAACCCTATCGATTTTATTTTTCGTCATATTATATATAGGTACAATTCTGTTTGTAAGAAAACCAATAAACCGAAAGTACTTTAATATTAGAAAATTGCCTTCGTTTAGTTGATGATTCGGGTTTTGTTGCATCCATTATAAAATGGCATCTCCAACATAATTTGTGTTACGTATTAAATACTGCTAACATAACTCAGTACAATTTTGGTGAAAATATCCACTAAAATTGTACTTGTGATTATTCGATAGAAGCTTTCTCCAGAACCTTCTTTTATTTACTTATGTGTATCTTAATTTTTTTGATTTTGTGATTGTTAAAAATTTCTTATTCTCAATTTTGCTGTCTGCCCAACTGATAAAATCAAAATACCTTTCCACATTTCTCCAGTAACTATCACTTTCTGAAAGTTCAACCAATTTAAATCTTAATGCTTTAAAAAGTTCCGTTTCCTCTCTTTTGGAGTAAGTGTTATGAAGCGTTTGCACAAAAAAGTTTAAGATCAGTTTCTCTAGTTTGAATAAGCGGTTTTTCTTATCGATAAACCTCTGTGCGGATCTGATTAAATGATCCATGATTTCTTCATTACCTAACTCAAATTGAATGATTAGATTTAATATTCTGGTATAGACAAGAATGTCATTTCTCCTTTCGTAAGATGAGTCTTTTAATATTTCATTTACCCAAAAGGAAGATTCATTGAGGTTATTACAGACCAAGTTGGAATAGGCCAATGCGTAATTGAAATTTAATTTAGTTGAATGGGGAATCAATTGGCTAAATTTTTCCAATTCTAATTTTTGCGTATCAATCCCCTGCAATGCTTTTTCGAATTCTCCTTTGCTAATGAAATAACTCATTTTGATCAGAATGGTCTTATAAAGTATCTGGGCCCTATATTGTTTTGATATTTTTACTTGGTGGTCTTTTAACAGTTGTTCTACTCTTTCAGAAGTCTTTTGAAGTGTTATGATATCTTCCATTTCTGCACTTGCAACCATCAGATTTTGAAGATTTGTAATATAGTTTTTTAGGTCTTCATTGATCTGGTGAGGGTATTTATTGAACAATTCCACAGCCAGTTTGGCAAAGCGCTGGGATTCTTTAAAATTCCCGATCATTGAATTGTAAATATGGTAGGCAGAATATTCAAGCATCATGGATCGGTAAGTACCACTGAGATGTTTATTTTGATGCTTTACACGATCTAATTCATATTTGATACCTTTCAGTTCTAATGCTTCCCGAGTGATACCTTCTCTTTTATGGTAATAATGGATGTCGTTGTTAGCCTTATACCAGCTACTGTTTAATAATATATTGTTTAAGGCATCTGATTCATCTGAAAAGTTATTCGTTAGTATGGCTTCGGAGTTTTTTGGAAAGCTCTGCATGATATACAATTTCCTTTCTAGAATCAAAATTTCGATTAAAAGCAAGTGGGATTCATATTTTTCCGAGAGGTGTTTCGCTTTTTTGACCAGTTTATAACATTGGTTGATCATCCCTTTGGAGAGTAGCAATTCAATGTTTCTTATCAGTATTTTAATTGTTGCATTGGATGATGAATTTGCATGAAATTCTCTTAGGCTTTTTAAAATTAAATTATATAAATAGTTTTTTGTCCGAGGCAAATGATTAATAAACTTCTCTTTTGCCAATGCTTTTCTGATCTTTTCTTCATCATACTCATTCAAATTGTCTATCGCATCAAATAATCTGATGTAATTATTTTTTACACCCTTCACATGCAAAGAAGAATACTTTTTGAAATATCCTTTTTCTGATTTTGATAGAGAATTAATTAATTGAAACAAATGATCTTGGTTATTCATCGAAATGTAATAATATACATTATTTATATTGTTAAATAGTATTAATTTATAGTAGAGTATAACAAAATAATGATGTTTTTTTAATTAATCCAAATGTAATAGTATTCAAAAAATAGTTTTGCATTATATGTGTATATGGTCGTACATTTGTGAGGTTTTTTGATAGGGACTGAGAGTTGCGATATTTACCTACCCAACAATAATAAAATCAAAAAGTTATTTCTTAATCAAATTATATAATTATGAAAACAATCAGAAAAATTACATTCCTAATTGCTGCAGTAATGCTGGGCATCACTGGTTCATTTGCAGCAGACCTTGTGGTGGAGGAAGGTGGTACTTATACCGCAATTCAATCCGCTGTGGATGCTGCAGCCGATGGGGATAGAATCATCATTAAGAGTCGTGCAGGTGGCTTACCCTGGATCGAAGACGTTTCAATTGCCAAGAGCCTTGAATTTTTGAGCTTTGATAACGATACATTTTTTACCGTTCAGGGTAATTTTACAATTACACCAGCGATTGGTAGAACTGTAAATATAATTGGAATGAAAAATAATGTAGGGAACATATCAGGAACTACTACAAGTCCTACAGGGGTGAGAACTACAGTTAACATCATGAATTGCTATTTGCTTTCTGGAAGTGTTTTGTTCGATTATGATTACTGGGATGTTAATGTTGTCTCGTCCGAATTTGATGACGGTTATATTCAGATAAGGCATGGAGATGTAATAGGGAATGACATGGGTTATCCAACGTCAGGTACTGCGAATATCTATATAAAAAGTGAAGCTTCTCCTGTGAATGATACACTTTGGATCGTTGCCAATAAGGTGTACAATACGAGTACATCCAGGCAAGGGATTTATTGGAACTGTAATTCATCCTATTTTAGGATTATGAATAATTGGATACGACATGTAGATTATGGCATTCGTGTTTCAACTACCATCAATGGCAGTACTGCTATTAATAAGATCTACAACAATTCAATCGCTACATCTACTTCAACATCTACAACAATTTACGGGATGTACCTGTCAGGTTCTCCTGCAAGTTCAATAGTTGAGGTGATGAACAATGGAATTGATGAATCAATTTCTGGTAGCACATATGG
>JAESSM010000019.1 GCA_016764115.1 Bacteroidia bacterium
CCTGCTTCAGAGGCAATATTTACTGTTGAACCTGGGCCAAATGCACCCGTTTCTTCAGATACTTCCATTTGTTTTGGGCTTGCACCAACATTGTTTGCCCAAGGGACAAACGTGAAATGGTATAGCGATTCTCTACTTAACAACTTAGTTAATTCTGGAAATTCATTTACAACAAGTGATTCCTCCGTTGGCACTTACACTTATTATTTAACCGATAGTATTTCAGGATGTGTTAGTTCAATTACAGAGATCACATTAGAAATTAATTCAGTTGCGACACCCCCTGCCGTTTCAGATCAAACTATCTGCCAAGGAGAAAACTCACCATTATTTACTGCAGCAGGTGGCAATGTGCGATGGTATTCTGATTCAACTTTAAAAACATTAATTCAAATTGGTAATAGTTTCAAATCTCAAGAATCCGATATCGGCACTTATACTTATTATTTAACTGACGGATTACCAGGTTCATGTATGAGCGCTAAAAGTAACGCAACTTTAACAATACTTGGAAAACCAAGTACCCCCGTAGTTTTTGATAAGGCTGCATGCTTTGGAGGGACCGTACCTGCTTTCACCACATCCGGAAGTAATATTTCATGGTACAGTGATTCTTCACTCGTAGTGTTAATGGGAACAGGAAATTCATATGCAGCAGGAGATACAGCAGTCGGCTCTTATGACTACTTTGTAATCGATAGTTCCAATGGATGTATAAGTGATATTGCTTCAGCAACAGTAACAATTGGTTCAAGTCTACCTTCACCAAATGTGACTTCGGAAACAGTTTGCGAAACATCAACCATACCCGCTCTTATTGCATCCGGTTCTAATGTTAGTTGGTATGATGATGCAGGATTATCCAGTCTTGTAAATACAGGAAACTCATTTACCAGCACTAAAACTGAGTCAGGAACTTATACTTATTTTGTTACTGATAGTGTTTCAGCAGGATGTGTTAGTTCTGCAAGTTCTGGAGTATTGACTATAGTTGCGGTTGCTTCAGCACCTGTTACTTCTGATACTTCAAGTTGTTATGGTGAAACTCCACCTGCATTAATTGCATCAGGTACAAATGTAACGTGGTTTAGTGATGCTGAATTAGCGAATAGAATTCATAATGGCGATACTCTAAATACAGGAATACTCGACTTTGGTACTTACATTTATTATGTAACTGACAGCAATGCCACTTGTGGACAAGGTCCTGCATCTACAGCATCACTTACGATTAATACTAATCCATTGGTAACAACCAATAAACTAACTATAACAATTGGCTTTGGAGATTCAACAGAATTAGAAGCATACAATGCATCAACTTATGAATGGTTCCCATCTACTGGTTTAAGTGACACTGTAGGTTCTTTGGTAATGGCTTCACCAACTGCTGATCAGGTTTATGCCGTAATTGGAACAAACAAATTTGGCTGCAGTGATTCAGCCTCCATTACAGTTTTTATTGATTCTACAATCAGCATAAATGAAGCAACCATACTTAGTGGATTGTCTATTTATCCGAATCCATCATTAGGAAGGTTCACTGTTGAATTTTATATAACAGGCCAACATGAACCAGTAGATATGTGTATCATGAATGGTTTAGGTCAGATATTGACACAACATGAGTTAATTCCTGATAATGGTGAGTACAAGCAAGTAGTTAATGCTGAGGAACTAGCGAAAGGAGTTTATCATTTGCAGCTTGTAACGAAGAAAGGTACATTAAATAGGTTGGTTGTTATTAGTAAGTAAGCAATCTTGTCATTCTGATTTCCAATTTATTGGAAGAAGAATCTTGTTTTTAAATCGCTTAGCAATAACAAGATCCTTCACTACGTTCAGGATGACATCAAGTACGAAGATGGAGACGATTTTATTAATTACAGTTTTCTTTGATGGTATCGTAGGCATCAAAATAACCCAGTTCAGCAGATTTACTCCAATCTAAACAGGCACCCTCCTTATCTCCTGAGTCAAGCTTGGTCTTGCCTCTATTAAAATAAGCTTCATAATCTTCGGGATTCAATTCAATCACTTTAGAAAAATCATTAATAGATTCTTCGTACTGATTTAAATTCTTATAGGATAAGGCTCGATTGTAATAAGCATCAGAGTATTCCGGATTTATTTTAACGCATTTGTCAAAATCCTGAATAGAACCTCTGTAATCTCCCATAATAGCTTTTAGTTTGCCTCTACCCTTGAATGCTTTAATGTGTTTACCATCATATTTAATGGCTTTATTAAAACTCTCCATGGCAGTTTTATATTCTTTAAAAATAAACCTGCATTCTGCCAAGTAATAATGCCCTTCTATATTTTTTGGATCATTGTCAACTACCTGTTTTAAATCAACTATAGCGCCTTTATAGTTGCCTGTATTGAATTTTAGAATGCCATTTTGCAATTTAAGGTCAGCATCCTGAGCAAATAAAAAACTACATGGTAGAAAAAGAAGGTAAAAGATAATTTTTCTCATACGAAATACGAATACAAGTATAAAAGCGAAAATTGTTCCGAAAATAAGAAAATTTAATTGAAGAATTATTCTTCAATCCACTCGTGATAAGGTTGAGCAGCTGTGGTGCGGAATATGGTTGGGCTATTAGGCTTTAAATTCTTTTTACCGATTTGTAGTCCAAGGGAAATTTCGTGTGTTCCTGATGATCGGCCTGCCATTCCTGAACCACCAAATTCATATGAATAGTTCATAGCTACCTTTTCGTAAAGTGCTCCACCAAAACTGAAACTCATAGTACCATCACCCCTGTAGGTTGGAGCTGCCCACAATTTACCTTTGTATTTGAACATTAGTGCTCCATCAAAGATCATGGAATTTGCAGTTGATCGTAAAACGAAATAAGGTGCCAACTCCATATTCCCATTTAGAGAAAATGAATAAAACGCATGAATAACACTATGATTTCTAAGTGTATAAACCACATCATTATTTGAATTCATCATTTGATTCTCTAATAGTCTTGGAACAGAAAATCCTATGTTTAATTTATCATAACGATATAACGCACCGAAACCGGTTTCAAAAGTAAATAAACTCAAGTCGTCATTATTTGCAAAAAACGGATCAGACATGTCTTGAGTATTAGCGCTTGTAAAATCTATCCTGTTTCTAATAATTCCGCTCTTGATTCCAAAACTCAAAGAACTTTTTGGTGATATATCTAAATGATAAGCAAATGTAGTTAGCAATGAAAAAGACTTAAATATACCGGTTTGTTCACTCATCAATTCGGCACCTATGCCATATTTATTACCAATGGGACCATTAATGTTTAACATTTCAACTCTTGTTGCACCTGGAACTCCCAACCAGTATTGACGATAAGTCATGAATGATTCAACTCCACCATTTATTCCTGCATAAGCAGGAGACAATGAATATGGATTGATCAAATACTGATTGTTTAAAGGCAATTGCTGTGCATTTACAACTGATCCTAAAAACAAAAACATCAATACGTATCCTAACTTCTTCACTATTTCAATAAATTGATATTACCAATTTTTTCAGGTTTACTATCACATTTTAGTATGTAAAAATAAGATCCGGCAGGCAAATCTGATCCACTCCAATCGTTGTTATAATCATTGGAACTATAAACAACATCATTCCAAATATTATACACTGTGAATACACAAGTATTGTAGGAATTAATCTCATCAATCAAAAAATAATCGTTATAACCATCATTATTAGGTGTTATCAAGTCATTTTCAATAGTAACTTCATCAGCCTGGTCTTTATAAATAATTTCTGTTGATAGCGTTTTTGTACAGTTATTGATATCAGTAACCAAAACAGAAAACACACCTCCTTTAGTAACGCTAATACTCTGAGTTGTCTCTCCATTGGACCATGAATACGAGTTAAAACTGCCATCTACGGAGATATCTAATGTTCCTCCTTGATAGATGATGGTATCGCCATCATACTCTAAACTTGCCGTAGGTTCCGAGTTCACTATTACAGAAACAGTAGCTGTATCTCTGCAATTATTTTCTGGAATAACATACAATGTAGCAGTAAATGTTCCACCAGAAGTATACTCATGTTTGGGAGAATTCTCAGAATCTTGTTCTCCATCACCAAAATCCCAGACATAAACTACATTCGTGTCACTACTAACAATGGACTTATTAGTAAAAACACTTTCACTACCAACACAAGCATCAGAAACGGTGAAGCTTGCTTCAGGTTGGGTATAAACTTCAGTAGATTTAGTTGCAAAAGACATACAACCATTATCTGTAACACATTCTAACTTCGCAGTATACGAACCTGCAGGACCATTTACAAAAGAAGCTGTAGGTGAAGTACCAATTATTTCAGGAACTCCATCATTATTAAAATCCCAGCGATACTGTGTAATGGTTCCACTTTCTAAAGTCGATTTATCCTTGTAAACTGCTGTCTTTCCCTGGCACAAATTGTCTACCTGAAAATTAACATTTGGGATAGGATATACAACTACATCTATTGGAGTAGATAATGAATCGCTTGATCCATCAACCAAAACAGTTTTTAATCCAACCTTAAAAGTATCTGCAGATGTGTAAGTATAAATTACAGTTTGTCCGGAAGCATCATCGTAATCTCCATCGCCATCCAAATCCCAATTCCAGCTAGTGATCATTGTATCAGGCAAGGTAGAAGAACCGGTCAAAGTTGTTTGATCAGTGTAACATGCATTATTAGCTGTGAACGTTACATTAGCAAAAGAAATGAACGAAATAAAAATAATGCTTAATAAAAATACAATTCTCTTCAATTGATTGTTGCTATTGGGATTGTGAGGAGCAAAAGTAAGGAAAATTGTGGATTTTTTTCTAAAAAAATGCCAAAAATGTACAACCCTGTTTTGATAAGTTGTGGATAAGTATTACATCAATAATTTTAATTTAGTGGCGAATCAAATTTTTAAGATCATGAAAAGTATTTCCTGTTATGTTGCTTTTGTAATGTTAAGTGTTTTATCACTTAGTTCATTTGCGCAAGATGCGATTATTGAGCCTGCCAATGACACAGCCTTTGTGGAATTTGTGGACACTGCAACCAAGTACAATGAAATTGATCTCAACTTGTCTCAATGGGCCATTTTCTTTTTGGGGGGGCAAGCTGCACCTAAGTTTGAATCAAAATTCAAACATCACTTTAAATCAGGAAAGGCAATAAGGCTTGGGTTTGTATACACACCAAATGACGTTGCTACTGCAGTTAGTCAAAATGATAGCACTAACACAACAAACTCTATATCAAATGAAATTAATGGACTGACCATTTTAAAGTTAGGTTTGGAATGGCAAAGAACATTGAATAATTTCACCGTATTTTATGGATTTGATATAATTGGAGGGCAAAACGAATCGAAAACAACATTTACAACTTATAGACCTGACACCGTTGCAAAATCTGCCTTATTTATAAAAGAAACAGCTGAAAGTTCGACTGAGAATACTCAATTGGGAGTTGTTCCTTTTGCTGGTGTGAATTATAAATTAAGTAACCGGATATCTTTCAATATTCAGGGTGGCTTGAATATAATTTACAATACCGGAACTTCTAAACTAACTAATATCTATAACGAAGTAACCAATAAATCTTATTCAGAGATCAATTTAGAGATGGAACCGATCATCAATAATTTCTCTATCAATTTTCACTTCTGACCCTTCGATAATATGTCAGTCTGAGTTTATCGAAGACTAACTATAGTTGTTGAGATTTGGGAAAAGACACTTCGATAAACTCAGTGTGACTACGTGTTTTTTTTTCGATTAGAGAATCGAACAATTTCATCCCAATCTCCCTCAATTAAGGCCTCTTTCTTCTTTCTGTTCCAACCTTTAATCTGCTTTTCAAATTTAATAGCTTGGTTTGGATCATGAAAATGTTCTTGAAAAAGAAGTTTTAATGGTCTCTTGCTGTAGGTATAGCTACTTCGACTGGCTCCTGTTTCATGCTCAAACATTCTTCTATCAATATCATTGGTAATACCAGTATAATAAGAATCATCCGAGCATTTAAGAATATATACAGTATATTTATCGTTAGTCATTCTTGAACTAATCGGTCAGTCTGAGTTACTTTTGGAGCAGCACTTTTTTTACAACCATCTGGGAATCGGACTCGATTTTGAGTACATAAACCCCGTTCAATAAATGGGATAAATCAATAGGATGGGTAAGAGGAATATCTGGTAATTCTTCACTTATTAATAGTACTCCTTGCAAATTGTAAATGGTCAACTTCAATTTACCTTCATCTTGAAGATCAAACTGTATATTGACTGCTGAATTAGTTGGGTTTGGAAAAACCTTTATCTCATTACTGGCTTCAATAAATTTTTCCATTGAGGTTGCAGTTCCCTCTTCTAATAATATAGGCAATGATGTTAACTGAAACTGAGTGCTATCTGATGTACATACTTTGGTGTAAATGTTAAATTCCGCTGAATCTCCATTAAAAAGTACATCATCCGGTACAACGTGTGTCACATTCACCACATCCGAGTTATCTAACCAACTTCTTGGAAATGAGTAAACCTGGTTATCAGGGCTCCATAATAACCATTTCTTTTTCCCGTCTACCATAAACTTTACAGCCCAAATTCCATCTCCACCATTATCATTATTGTCAACTATATTTCCACTACTAATTAGCTCAATACTATCAAAATCTGCAACTTCATCAATTAATAGCTGGTAAGCATAAAATGATTTTTTCTTTTCTCCTTTATCATTTAATAATCCAAAATGACTCCATTCTGATTGGTAATCACTACTCCATAAGCAATGCCAGAATACCACTTCTGCACCTCTTGACCAAAGCACTGATGGTCTTCTCCAAACATCTGCAGCCTGTTCATCTTCAGACGAGTAATTTGGTGTTATGTTTGACACTGTATCAGAAGAAACACTGGATTCAGTAATCCATATTGGTTTATCGGAATATCCAAACTGAGTTAAAATATCTCTAATTGAATCAAAATGAGCGGGTAATGTCCACCATGAATTGTAATCATGGTAATTCATAATATCCACAACATCACCTCCACCACTTAATAAAAACAGTTTTAACCAAGCATACTTTGAATTTAGGGGTAATCCGTAAGTCCCAACCAAACCAGGCAGCAAGGTTTTTGCAGTTGAATCATTGTTCTTGATCCATTGGGTATTGTATTTAAAGAAGTTGATCAAATCTGTAATTGGCAGACTTGTTGGTTTGGAACGCGTTTCGATCTCATTTGCAAGTTCCCAGTATTTTGTCCGGTCTTTATACCTATTTACAATAGTTTTTATATAATCCTTGGTATCATTACTATCACGAGCAATGTCCCAAAAACAAGTATCAGGATTTGTACAAGCTTTCCAAGGCACTTGTATCCCGAAAGTATCTAGTTCGCCCATCATTGAGTATAGGGTGCCAATAACATGTATATTATGATCATTCAAAAAAGCAGAATCCTGATTCGTAAAATCAAAACTATCATTTGGACTCTCAACACTACCCCAAAATACATCTGCAAATGTAACTTGCCTTGTAACAGGAGTTTTCGTTTCGCTCAATCTTTTAAAAAATTCCTGAATACTTGTGGTTTCAGGATTACGCATTGGAAAGTTTACTCCGGTTTTAAATGGTGGTTGGGCACTTAAATTCAGAATTAAGAATGTAGAATATAGAATTAATAGAAAAGTTTTTTTATTCAATATTACTTGCTCTTAAATTGCTGTATTGCATTTCTTCTATAATCAGAAAGTACCAGCTTACCACTCATTTCAGCCCTACTTTCTAATAATTGATCCCAATCTTCTGTTCCTTGCCAAAGAGCTTTTTTTAGCAATTCCATAGCTTCAGGATTACTATTAGATAACTTTTCGGCCAATGCATGAACTACCTTATCCATTGCTTCAATCGAATCAAAGACTTTAGTGTACAACCCTTTTTCTTTGGCCCATTGAGCATCACGCCACTCCGTTGCATTAATTGCCAACTCTCCAAAAGGACCTTTGCCTATTTTTCGTTCCACAGCAGGCCCAACTACAAAAGGGCCAATACCAATAGCCAACTCGCTCAGCTTTACCAATGCCTCTCTTGTTGCTAAGCAATAATCTGTGGCAGCTGCCATTCCCACACCTCCTCCAACAGCTTTTCCCTGTACTCTTCCAATAATGAATTTAGGACATTTGCGTGCCGCATTAATTACTCTGGCGAAACCCATAAAGAACTCTTTCCCAGCTTCAAAATCTTCAATTGAAAGAAGTTCATCAAAAGAAGCTCCAGCACAGAATGCCTTTTCTCCTTCGCTTTTAAGAATCAAAACTTTAACATCAGGATTATTACCCAGTTCCGTAATGGTTTCCGCCAATTTGCTTAGAACTTTCCCGGGAAGGGAATTACTTTTGGGATGGCTAAAAGTTATTGTTGCAATATAACTTTCTATCACAGCTTCTACACTTCCTTGATCAATTATTTCCGTAGTCATAATTCTTTAGTTTTCAGATAGTCGTTCAATCAAACCTACATTTATTATAAAGAGGCCAGAGGCTGCAAGGGATAGTAATATTAATGTCCAAATTCTTTTATTTTTATTTTTATCTTTTTTTGATTTGGCTACAATATTTTTTCCTCTTTCATTAAAAACAAAATAAAAATAAGTTCCAAAAATTGACAGTATCATCAATGTGATTATTATAGTTTTGTTATATGCAGCATTTAATATCAAACAATATAGCGCATAAGACA
>JAESSM010000162.1 GCA_016764115.1 Bacteroidia bacterium
TCTGCAAACTGCTGCAGAAGTTTCATCACAAGAAGATTCTATTCCTAAAATTACCGCCATCGGTTAATTTATTTGTAGTTTGGTATTAAATTGGATTTAACTAGTACTATAGACTCACAAAATTATCAAAAAAAGGACAAAAATAGGATTGATAATACTCTTGCTGATATTCGCTATACCCAGTGCAGGATATTTATGTTTAAGAAGTACCACAGTTCAAACATGGCTAACTCAACTAATAGCCAACAACTTATCTGAATCTATAGGAGCAGAAATTGGAGTCGGAGGAGTTGATTTTTCTCCTTTTAAAACTCTAGTACTTAATGATCTATACATTCTAGATCTACATAGTGACACGTTATTCAAAACAAATTCCTTAGGAATTGATATTGATGAATTTGATCTGGATAAAAAGATTATTCAACTTCATGAAGTTGAACTACATAATCCTTGCATCAAATTGAAAAGATATCAAAACGAAAGTGACTTCAATTATCAGTTCCTGATCGACCAATTCAATTCGGATGATACTACAGGATCCTGGAAAATTCAATTAAGTTCATTAGAAATTCTTAATGCAAAAATTCTATTTAAAGATGAAAACAAAGTTGATTCTGTTGATCAGGCAATAGTAAATTTTAATGATCTAGAAATTGTTAATATCAACATAAACGCAACTGATCTTTTCATTATAGATGATACAATTAAAACCAACATCAAATTCCTCTGCCTTAAAGATAAATCTGGATTTCAATTAGACTCATTTGCTACAAAAGCTGCAATAATTCCCAATTTAATTACTCTTACAGATCTTAATATTAAAACTCCTCAAAGCAACATTTTCACTGATTTGTCAATGAAATATGATTCCATTTCTGATTTTTCAGATTTTATCAACAAAATTTATATCAAATCAAAGTTCCAATCATCCCATATAAATATTACGGATATCGCATTTTTCACTACAACCATTTCTAATAACAATGAGGAAATCAAATTAAGCGGTGATATTAAAGGAAGAATAAATAATCTAAAAGGGAAAAAACTTGACATAGCGTTTGGAAAAAATAGTTTTATAAGAGGTAATATTAAGCTCAGTGGATTACCAAATATTCAAGAGACTTTTATTGACATTAAAGTACAGGAGGGACAAACCACCAAATATGACTTAGAAACTGTTCCAATGGAATTAGCAAATGAAAGTGTTAAGGCAAAACTCCCGGAAAACATGTCAAAACTTGGTAAAATCCGTTTCAAGGGAAGGTTCACAGGTTTCATGACCGATTTTGTTGCTAAGGCAAACTTCAGAACCAATTTGGGTACTATTTCTTCTGACTTAAATATGAAGATCAATGCAATCACAAATGAAACCAACTACTCAGGCCATATCGTAACCAATAACTTTGAATTAGGTGATTATATAAACTCACAGGATATACTAGGAAAAGTTAGTGTTGATGCCACCATAAAAGGTCAAGGGTTAAAATTGGATGATCTCGCAGCGAATATTGAAGGAAGGATCGATGAAATTGAGTTAAGAAATTATACTTATAAGAATTGTACTATCAGCGGTAACTTTACTAAACAACTATTTAGTGGTGACTTAATAGTAGCTGATGAAAACCTAAACCTGGACTTTAAGGGGACAATTGACCTTTCTAATGATATTCCTGTTTTTGACTTTACTTCAAAAATCACTAATGCCAACTTGTTTAAGCAAAATATTTTAACGCTTGATTCTTATGCTTATAAACAATACGGAAACCTTATATTAAATAGTGACCTCGAGCTACATTTTGAAGGAAATTCTATAGATAATCTTCAAGGTATAATTAAGATCGACAATACGATCGCAATAAGTAATAGAGCTTCTCACCGCATTGGTTCTATTCACTTTACTTCACAGCAACTTGAAGGCAATAATAAAGAACTTATTATTAATTCTGAGATCGCAAACGCTAATATTAAAGGTGAATTCAACTTATATGATATCCAGGTAGTTCTCAATGATTTTATGAATTATTATCTACCCGCCATGTTTAAAGATACTATACAGGGAAACAGCACCCAAAAACAAGACTTTACATTTGCCCTAAACTTCAAAAATACCAAACTAATTAATGACTTGATTCTTCCCATATTTTTCAAAGAAAATACTTATCGCATACCTGAGAACAGTAAGGTCGAGGGGAAATTTAATAATGATGAACAGCAAATTTCTTTTAAAATTGATCTTGACAAACTCACTTATCAAAATTCAACGCTTAAAGATCTTCATATCGAAGTGTTTACTAAAGGTGACTCTCTAAAGGTTTACTCAGATTTCAGCGAACTAAGCACATCTAATTTCTCACTAAAACAATCTAGCCTCTCCACAACTGTATATGACAATAATATTTTATTTTTCTGTGATGCAAATGATCAACTAGGTGAAAAATTGTTGAAGTTTGGAGCTCATGCTTCTTTTTATCAAGACACGATTATATTAATAGACTTACTTCCATCAGAAGTAACTTTTGCCAATAAAATATGGAAATCTGACCCATACAATAGTATCAACGCATCAAGATCTGTAATTGACTTTAACAACATCCTATTTTCTAATGAAAATCAGGAAATATCAATCAACGGAACTATATCCGATGACCTTAATGAGGAAATTATGTTTGATCTGATGAACTTTGACCTTGATAACCTCAACTCAATTTTAAAGATTAGTGAATCTTCCAAGATCAATGGAATTACAAATGGCAGCGTTTATCTATCCGGATTAAAAGAAAACCCACAATTTAGTGGGGATTTTGAAGTCAGCCATCTTTCCCTAAGTGATCACGAATTGGGAAATGGTTTTATCAGCCTCGATTGGCAAAAGAAAACAGGAAAGCTTAATATTAACTCTAATATTCAATACGAGAACACTACAACTTTATCACTTTTTGGTTCCTATTGGACAAACTCCAATGATAACAAACTGGATTTCGACTTAAAAGTGACTCCAGTTCCTATCAATGTATTAGACAATATCTTAAAACCAAATATCACAGATATTGATGGGAAATTAGCTTCGCATTTAAAAATAACAGGAAATTTAAAAGAGCCTGATATAACAGGGAGTGTTAAATTAGAGGATGTTGGCTTTACTTTAAGCTATCTAAATACACATTATGAAACCAACGATCTTATTACATTCAAAGAAAACAAGATCATTTTTGAAGATTTCGTTCTTACGGATATATATGGTAAGACTGCAACTGCAAATGGGCATATTTCTCATGCCTATTTTTCAGATTTTGATCTAAACATAAATCTAACAACTAATAACTTTCTATGTCTTAATACCACAGGGAATGATAATGATCTCTACTATGGACAAGGTTTTGCTACAGGAAACATCAATTTTGATGGAACTATTGAACGTCCGATCATCAACATAGCAGCAAAGACAGAACCTAATACCCAATTATTTATTCCTTTAACTGACTTTACAGAAATTGGGAATCAAAAATTTGTCACTTTTATTCAAAAAAATAAGGAAATTGACACTACTACTACCTACAAAGTTGATTTATCAGGAATTCAATTAAATTTTGACTTGGAAATAACCCCTGATGCTGAATTGCAATTAATTTTTGATCCTACTATTGGTGATATTGTTAAATGTTATGGAAATGCTAACCTTAATATGGAGGTAAATACGCTTGGCACTTTCAATATGTACGGAGATTATATACTTGAAAAAGGAGACTATTTGTTCACCTTTAAAGATGTGATCAATAAAAGGTTTAAAGTTCAAGATGGTGGCCGGATAAGCTGGAATGGTGACCCTTACTTTGCTAAAATTGAGCTTACGGCAATTTATAAACTGCGAACACAATTGCTGAGTTTAATGGAAATGGGTAACAATGAAAATATTTTAGATGAAGAACTTGCTGCTTACAAAAAAAGAGTTCCTATTGAATGCAAACTGAACATGACAGGTGATCTACTTTCTCCTCAAATAGATTTTTCGATCGATTGCAAGGATAACATTCCTGATCTGGCTCGATTTGAGCTACAGGCATTACAAAATGATCAACTGGAAATGAACCGTCAAATATTTGGATTATTAGCACTTAACAGATTTTTACCTAAAGAGGACTTCAATTTATCTCAAGGTAATGTAATTGGTTCAAATGCCCGCGAGTTGCTTTCTAATCAAGTAAGTAATTGGTTATCCCAATACAGAGATGATATTGACTTAGGCATCTATTACCATGGACAAGATTCTCTTTCAAACTTCATTACAAAAAGGGAACTTCAAGTAGCGCTAACAAAACGATTCTTAGATGACAGGTTATCAGTAAACATTGATGGTAATTTTGAATTAGGCAATTCTGACCTACCAAAAACGAATGACAAAAAATACATCATTGGTGATTTTACTATTGAATATAAATTGACACCAGATGGCAAAGTAAGAATCAAGTCTTTTCACAAAACCTATAATGACCTACTAGGTTATAACTATATTAGTAAACAAGGAATTGGTATTTTCTTTAAAGAGGAATTTAATAGCCTTAGCGATCTAAAAAAGTTATTACAGCCCAGTAATTCTTCATTATAACTCTCATTATGATATGAAATCTCTCATTTTGAAACCATTTTTACTTTCAGTATCGCCAACCAATACAACATAACATACTTATATTCAACTAAGTAGACAATTCTGTATTAAGCCAAATTCTCTTGGCACAGTATTCGTTAAAATGAACGTAAGCACCCATCCTTTCCAATTGAAAGGAATTTCCTGAGACCTCCTTATTAGATAAGGAGGTCTTTTTATTGCTGCTCTTTTCAGTTTTTTTAATTTTGAATTGCTTTTATCTTACCAAGCATTTTTTATATTTGTATTACAAACATTAAATAATGCGCAAACACCTAATATATCTCTTCTTGTCATTATTCTTGTTCAGTGCCTGTGGATCATCCAATGAATCTTCACAAGATGATACTCAGGATAATGTAACAAATCAATTACCCACTGAAAACATTCAGCTTGAAGAGCACGAAGTCGAAATTTCACATGAAATGATGTTTGAGATTATTGAGAGTATTCCTGCCCCTATAGAAACTGCAACAATGATTAAAGACATTGGTGCACCTTATTACGAAGAGTTAATTAATTCAACCTCCAATGCGATTAATTACTCAACTAATTTTAAGAAGGCTGTGAATCTTGGGATTTATGGTGCAAATTTAGGATATATAAATATATATAATGAAGTAGGTTCCGCGGTATCATATTTAAGTACAATTAGCGAACTTGCTAATGATCTAAGAGTTGGTCAGTTTTTTGATTTCCACACTTTAAAGAGGTTAGCAAGTAATCGTGATAATCTGGATTCTCTGTTGTACATTTCAACAAAGGGGTTTGACAAAATGAACAACTATCTTAAAGTCCAAAACAGAGGAAATATAAGTGTTTATATGCTCGTAGGGGGATGGCTAGAAGCACTTTACCTCTCAACACAAATTGCCGAATCGAATGAAAGTGATGTATTGACTGAAAGAATTGGTGAACAAAAGATAACCATTGATAACATAAGGTTACTTCTAACAGTTTACAAAAGAGACCCGTTTGTAAGAGACCTTTTAGGCGATATTGAAGAATTAAAGGCCATATATGATGAAGTAGAAATCACAACCACGTATAAAGAGCCTACGATGATAGAAGAAGATGGAGCTTTAATGATTGAAGACAATACAGTTACTGAGATAAATATCACTAAAGAACAAATTGCTAAAATCAGAAAAAAAGCATCGGAAATTAGAGCTGAGCTAATAAGCTAAATCAATGAAAGATATTAGTAATATATTATTTTCAATATTGTTTTTATTTATGACAAGCCCCAGTAAGGCACAATGTGATAGTGAGCCATTTTTGGACAACTGCACTTCTACCATAAATGAGTTTAGGTTTCTTAAGCACTACAAATTCAGAACAAAAGATGATGAAAAGTTGGGCGAACCCCGAGTATATGGTTATTCTTATGTATTTAGTAAGGGATCAACATACGTACTAACAGCTTGCTACGATGACTCTGAAGGTAATAAAATGATCGTATCTCTTTATGATAGCAATCGCAAACTTATTTCAAGTAGCTATGATAAAAAAACAGGTAAACTTTATCCAACTATTAAATTTAAATGCTCATCTACAGGCATTTATTACTTCACTTTTAACTTCGAAAAAGAAGAGGGCGGTTGTGGAGTTAGTATTTTAGGGTTCAACAAAAGTAATTGAGCACTCCCTTCTAATCATTAATTTCTATTTTTTCTTTTCCAAGACTAATTTTTGAAAACATCCCAATAAACTTTTTGAGTATATCAAAATAGAGAGTAAAATATAGCAAGACTACCATAGTCCAAATGACAATAATATTAAACGAAAAAGTATTGTAAAATTTACCCATAAAATGTTTTACCGGTGCATAAAAATGAGCTCGAAAATCAAACATCCCAGCTATATTTACCGGATCTAAATAGATAGGATCTACCTGCTGAATAAGTCTATTATTTTGTTCAATTATTCGTTTTTTAACCATTGTATTTTTAGCTATATCGGCCAGGTTTTCATTGTGATATGCATTACACATATATCTAAATTTTAACCTCTTTCTAGGATCTGATTGCATTTCGCTTATTAAGTAATCCTTTTCAGAATTAGCAAAATTGAATTCTTGTATGTAAAAGTCCTTTAGATTTTCAAGATACCTCATTGTACTATCTGCAGTGGTAGGAGAAAATTTCTCAATATTTAATTTTTCAATATGGTTAAATCTAATTGAAAGCACTTTGGACATTTCTGTGGCAATTTCATTTCCTAAAACAGTCAAATTAGACTCAAGTATCTCTAAGTCATTTTTTGCCTTGATTATCAAATACTCATTATCGCTATCGTAGTTTCTCCGACAAGCATCAACTTTCTTAATCAATGTAGGAATTAGGTAAGATTTTTTATAATCTGATATACTTTCCAACTTCTCCAATTCATATATTTTCTTTTCATATTCATTATTCACAAATTGTTCTACCACCAGCGCCTCGTAAGCCCAACGAGATGTCATGAATTCAGCTAAAATAGGTACTCGATCTCTCCTTCCACTAATTAGATCATTCAGTTTATCAAAATTAAACATCGCTCCACTTAAAATCATTTGAGGTATCAGGAGTAAAGGGATTAGTATATACACGGTAACAGCTGACTTAAACGCAGATGAGATATTTAACCCTGTCATATTCGCGAAACAACCTGTAGCAAATAAAACCAACCAATAGCTCATATTCATATCCCTAATATCCAATATCCAATTACCAATTAATACGAATGAAAATGATTGAATAGCGGTAATAAAAAACATTATAAATGTTTTAGATAACAGGTAGCTAGTTTTACTAAGATTTAAAAATGCTTCTCTATTTCTTAATTTTCTATCTCTGATAATCTCTTCTGCACTTACACTTAGACCCATGAATAGGACAACAATTACAGACATAAATAGATAAGCAGGTATATTTTCATTTTGTCTGTATAAATAGATTCCTGCATTTGGATCGTCTGTATAACGAATAATAAATGCTAAAAGAAATGCTAACAAAGGAGCTTCAAGCAAATTAATTAACAAATACTGAGTATTCTTTAGTTTAGAAAGGACATCTCTAAGAATAAATATTTGAAGTTGTTTAAAACGAGATGGGATTTTGAGATTGCTTTCAGGTTGATCTTCAATCTTTTTTACAATTGGTTTTAAACTATTCGCCTTAAAATGATCATTCCAATCTTTAGGAGATAACTTTCTTTTTTCCCTGAAATTACCATAATCATCAATTAATTTTTCTTCAATTATATTGAATACCAATTCAGGATCTACCTTTCCACAATCAGGACACTCACCCCTATCACTATTTATTTGATTAGATAGTCTCTTGAAATACATAATAGCTTCAATNGGATTTCCGTAAAATATAGGATATCCTCCTACATCCAGAATCAATACTTTATCAAACATTTTGTATATATCTGATGAAGGTTGATGAATNACTACAAATATCAACTTGCCTTTTGAAGTCAATTCCTTTAAAAGNTCCATAATATTCTCAGAATCCCTGGAAGATAATCCGGAGGTNGGCTCATCAATGAANAAAACTGAGGGTTCTCTCAGCAGCTCTAAACCAATATTTAACCTTTTTCGCTGACCTCCACTAATCGTNTTCTCAAGCGGNCTTCCAACTTTAAGGTCTTTNGTCTCCTCNAGCCCGAGNTTNTTAAGTACTTTANATACCAATTCATCAATTTCCGGTCTACGCTTATTTTTAAAACAGAGTCTAGCGTTAAATACAAGATTTTGATAAACTGTTAACTCTTCTATTAAGCTGTCTTCCTGAGGCACGTACCCTATTACCCCTTCAATTTTATCTTTCTCCTTATGAATATCAATACCATTTATAAGCACTTCCCCTTGAGTGGGAATAGCATTTCCATTCAAAACATTTAGTAAGGTGGTTTTACCTGCCCCACTTGCACCCATAAAACCTATTAAGTTCCCTGATCCTTCACCAACATTTATGTCTCGTAAGGCTATTTTACCGTTAGGAAAACTATAATGTATATTTTTAGTAGTAAAGGACAAATTAAAGTCAATTTGGTCACTTCTAAATGAAGCTACTACATCACTATAGTATATGGGAGGGCCCACAGGAGGTTTAATGGCGCTACCATTTGCAAACAGAAAGATCTGCTCAGATGTAAGGACTAAGCCATTTAATAGGACTTCGTTTTTTCCCTGATATTTAATAAAACAAAGATCCACACTAGAAACCTGAAGAATCTTCAGGCTCCCTTCAAATAGTTCAGAATATATGTGTTTACGTTGAAGTCCTTTCGGTGTATCAGGAATTACTTTTAGTCCATCAACAATTAATACATCTGGAGCTTCAACGGAATAAGGATCCTCATCAACAACAAAACTTTTTATGGAAGTAAACTCCTCTTTATCAATCTTAAAAACTGTTGCAACTGTATCAACAATTTCCATTTCAACCTCAGATAGAACCTTGTCGGCATTTACAAGGTCCAGCAACCTTACTAATACAATGAATTTTTGCTTTTGGGCTAAGGTTTTATTGATCTTCTTACAAATCGCTAACGTTCTAACCGAATCTCCAACCGAAGTTCTCTTCTTACGCTCTTCTGCAACGCCCTTTGAACCAGCTCCATAACCTGAAAATTCGTCATACAACTGCAAATAGCCTTGTGAACCACCTTTACTAAGTTCTTTTTCTAGAAATAATTGTACATATTTTCTTTGTTCAGTGCTAACCCCTTCATCCTGTTTGGTGATGATAGCGAACAATTGCATGAGTGCTTTTAGAATCTCTTCGCTCACGGGAGGTAATTAGTTTTGGGACAACATAATTACCAAAGTATACATAAATAGTGATTATTCAAAATAGAGGGTTTCTATTATGAAGTTCAGAAAAATTACAAATAAATACTTATGATGAAAAGAATTGTTGAAGATCTTTTAATAAGATCTTTCAGGAATATATTCTGAGGTATTTGCCTAAACGCTAAAAGTCTTAAGTTCAAAAGGTACTTCGATAAGGTCTTGATATTCCTCTCCGGCATCTTCCATATCCGGATCATCTTCCTGATAAAACCAGAGCACTTTTACATCATGACCATCACCATTTAAATCTTCAAGTTTTGATAAGACATCTAATAACAGTTTTGAGGAAGCTGTATTAAAATAATCCATCTTAAATGTAAAGTGTGTTTGAGGATTCGGATTTGCAGCATATATATTAAGCCAATCCAAAACCGGTTGATAGAATTCTGCTGAATCTTCGGGTAGTGACCTACCAGAAATTTCAAAATGATTGTTTTCGGAATCCAAAACTATGGTTGGAGTATCTTCCGTGCCTTCTAAATTTAGTTTATCCATTACCCAAAAGTATTAAATTAAATTTTAGGTTTAGTTATTTTTTAAAAAAAGTTACGATGAACTCAGTCCTTGTTTATCTTAACTTGAAGCGTAAAAAAGGAATATTGATCATTTATTTCTGAAAAATCATAAGTAAACTTATTACCGGTACGCCTTGCAATATCAATAAAACCTAAACCTGCACCGCCTTTTTCACTAAGTTTATTATTCTTTAAAGTACTTTTATATAGCGTTTTTAAGTCCCCAACATCCATTTTATTAATATCTGATAACTTAGTTTCTATGTCAGTAATTTTACCTTTCAAAACCGGATTACCTGTAGAAATGATGTAACTCCCTTTTTCTCTACCAATAATGAAAATTGCAGAGGCACTATGTTCATCATTAACCTCATCTGAATGTTTGCATATATTCTGCAGGCATTCTACCATTACGTTGAAAACTTTTTTCTTAACACTTGTCTCTTCCCCGCTTGTGTCCATATTTCTTTCTGCCATAGCCAAAACTGACTTGGTTATCTCTTGAGTAATCTGCCCCTCATAGACCAAATTAAGCTCTTTGTTTCTCATTGTTTGATGAACATCATAAATGAAATCCAAAGATTCTAATTCAGTATTAACTTCTGTATCAGACATCAAATTAATAGCTTATTCTAGTTTGCAATATAAAGAATCTATAATTACTATCTAAATCTTTAAAATCAAAATTAAACTTGCTACCTGTTTTCCTGGCAACATCAATCAACCCTAATCCTGATATACCATAATCTTTCGAAGTTCCATCCTTTAGTAAAGATTTAAATACCGATTTTAATTCCTCTTCACTAAATTCATTAATTTTTCTAAGTATACCACTTAATTCTTCAACTTTATCATTATTAACAGGATTACCAGTTGTAACAATATAGTCACCGTTTTCCTTCGCGATCATGAACATGGATTTTGTATCAATCAGACCTTCCTCACTCTCCACATGTTTACATATATTTTGAAGGCACTCAACCATCACATTGAATACTTTCTTTTTCACACTTGTTTGTGTTTCGATATACTCTAATTTCCTCTCAGTAAATTTCAGAACAGACTTAATAATATCTTGTGAAAATGCCCCTTCATAAAACAGCATTATGTTATTTGACAACATATTGCGGTGAATATCTACTACATCTTGAATGTTATAGCCCATTAATTATAAGTGCAATTTAACTTGTTACCAATCCTCTTGGAATTTTTGTTTGTAATGTAAAAAAAGAATAATCATCACTAAGTCTCTTAAAATCATATAATAATTTATTCTTAGTTTTTCTAACTATGGTTATTAACCCCAGACCTGCAGTTCCTTTTTCTGAAAACGCTGTATCTGTTATTGCTATCTGGAATAATGCCTTTAATTCCTCTTCTGTACTATTATTAATTTTACTTATCATTTCTTTTAAGGATACTATTTTACTATTGTTGATCGGGTTTCCCGTAGTTATGATGTAATCTTTTCCATTCATTGCGATCAAGAGTAGTGAAGAGCTATTATTATTATCAATGTCTTCTTTTTCGCCATGTATACATATATTCTGAAGACATTCTACCATCACATGATTCACCAACTTTTTGACCTTTTTGGTTTCCCCGACATTGTCAAATTTCTCGTCAGTGATTCTCATGACTGAGTCAATTATCATTTGTGAAAACTTTCCCTCATAAATTAACAGAAGGTTGTTTTTCAACATTTTCTTATGTAAATCATGAACAAATATCATATCTGTTCTTGCAAATTAGAGTTTTTTTTTCATTTGCCAAATAATCTATTAGTTTTTTAGTTTACTTCCATTATAACTTAATCCCAATCATTAATACATCATCAATTTGTTTGTTTTTCCCCTGCCACTGGGTAAACTCATTATCAATTTTCTTATTAAAATCCTTCATTGACAACTTGCTATTTTCTAATATAAAATCCTGTACTCTTGAAGATAAAAACTTTTTGTTCTTCGGTCCACCTATCTGATCAGGTAGCCCATCGGAAAAGAAATAAATGGAATCGCTCTTGTCGAACTTGATTTTATGAGTTTTAAAATTTATTTTACGCCTACTTGAATATTGGGTACCACCAATAGGGAATTTATTTCCTTCAAATTTCTCCATTCCTCCATTTTTTATATAGTATAATGCCCTATGTGCGCCCGCATAATCCAATTCTCCTTTCTTATAATTTATTCTACAAAATGCAGCATCCATCCCATCTCTTGATTCAAGGTTTTCATCCTGTCGTAGAGTATCATTTACACCATCATGTAAATTCATCAATATTTCACCGGGATCACTTATACCTCTACTATAGACAATCTCTTTTAACAAAAAATGCCCTATCATTGAAAGCATAGCTCCAGGAACCCCATGGCCAGTACAATCAATTACAGAAATAAACAGATCATCTCCCTTTTTCATGAGCCATGGAAAATCACCACTTACAACATCTTTTACTTTATAATATATGAATGATTCAGGAAAAAATGATTCAATGTGTTGAGGTTTAGGAAGAATAGCATCTTGAATTCTCTGTGCATAGTTTATACTAGCGGTAATGTCTTTATTCTTTTGATCTACAATTTCCTTCTGATTTTGAATTTCTTCATTGGCTTGAGATAATTCCCTTGTTCGTTCTTCAACTTTCTGTTCTAACAGAATTTTAGCCCTTTCTAAGTTTTTCAATCGAATTCTAATGAACAGATATATCCCAATGATAACCGTACTAATGCTTATAGTATAAAACCACCAAGTTTGCCAGAAAGGTGGCAATACCTTAAAGCTATAGGTTATCGGTTTTGTATTCCATACGCCATCATTATTACACGCTATTACATTAAAAGTGTATTTGCCCGGAGAAACATTAGAATAAGTAGCAGAAGTTTGATCCGTTACAGGGGACCATGTATCATCAAACCCCTCCAACTTCCATTGATATTTGACTTTTTCTGGTATTGTAAGACTCATACTAATAAAATCGAATGTCATGTGATTTTCATAATACGAAAACTCTTTGTTGGATGGTAACTCTTTTTTCTTAAATGAAATTCTGAGATCCGTGATGTGTGTAAGTGGTTCTTTGGTATTTTTAATATCCTCTTCTGGATTGTACTTTACCACTCCCTCAATGGTTCCAAACCACAAAGCACCATTTCTGTCTTTATACACAGCATTGTGATTGGTTTCGATTCCAGTAAATCCCTCTAGTTTTCCATAATTAGTGACAACAATATTCCCTCTCTTGTCAAATTCGAATTTGTCAATTCCCTTATTGGTTCCAAACCAAATATTGCCATCGTTGTCTCCAATGATCAAATAAATCAAATCTGAACTCAATCCATATTCAGAAGAAAAAGACTGAAAGCCAGTTTCGTATTTATCCGGGTTATATAATGAAACTCCTCCTTGAGTGCCAATCCAAATATTCTCTTTACTGTCTTCATATAATGACAATATTTCATTATTAATCAAACCATTATCACTATGAAAATGTTTTGCAGCAAAATCTGTTTCGTGATCTTTTAATTGATCTGAGGATATGACATTTACTCCTTCCGTTGTTCCTACCCATAGGTTGTCTTTAGAGTCTAGCAGTAAAGCATATACCACATTTGCACAAAGTCCATTTTTTTTGTCATAATTATAAACTTTGTACCTATTACCTTCTTTAACAAATTTGGAAAGTCCTCTTTGCGTTCCAACCCAAATATTACCATGTGAATCTTCCTCAATTCCCAAAATAAAATTACTACTCAATCCTTCATTGGTACCAAATGTTTTAAACGTACTGCCATTATATATAGACACTCCTGTTCCTCTGGTTGATATCCAGTAATTCCCTTCTGAATCTACATGGATGTGATAAATGTAGTCTTCAGGCAAACCATTCTTGGTATTTATAGTAGTTAACCGATCGTCTATTTCTTTGGTTGGATCATAAATTGAAATTCCACCTCCATAAGTACCAAACCAATACCTTCCTTTATCATCCTCAAAAATTGTAAATACTGTATTATTGCCTAGTCCATCAGCCATAGAAATGGATTGAAATCTTCCACCCCTATATTGAGCAACTCCTGCCCCATTAACACTGATCCATAAATTTCCTTCAAAATCTTCGGTCATATACCAAACATCATCATTTGGTAAACCTGTTTTTGTGTAAAAGCGATAAGAAATATCAACTTTATTTGTTTCATCATTTAATATCAGGTTGTTAACACCTCCTCCCATAGTACTTAACCATAAGTTATCTTTGCTATCTAATAACAATCTCAGGTATCTGTCTTCCTGAAATAAGTCAAGTCCTTCATAGTGTTTCAGAATATATGGTTCAGAGTTTGAGGATTCATTAAAACTGAACTTTGATATTCCTTTTTTAGATAGCAAAAGGAGGTTACCCTCTTTGTCCTTAACAATATCTCTTATATGATTTTCTATTAGCCCGTTATTATCAGTGATGGTATCAACAAGTTCGAAAGGGCTGTTTTTCACATTTTCTATATTAAACCTAACCATTGTCACACCTCCATAAGTGCCTAAAGCAATTATGTCATTTTGATCTTCCGCAATGCACATAACAATGCTATCGGTTAACCCATCTTTGACGGTGAAAGATGAAAATAAATCTCCTGTATTTTTTAATCGATTATTCTTTGGGAGTACTGTTATCCCCTTTCTGCTACCTACCCAGATATTTTGCTTAGTATCTTGAAATAAAAAGTAACCAGTATTATCAAGTAAACCATTTTCTATCTTGAAAGTGGTGAAATGATTCGAGCCATCCAGAGAATTATTTAGGTTCTCACCACTACTTAAAATTGCAGGTGGTATATATCTGCATAGTCCGTCATTGGTTAAGAACCACAAATTTCCATTGGAGTCTTCTAAAATATCATAAACTGTATTACTTGACAGGCCTTCTTTGGACGTAAGTGTTAAAAATTCACTTCCGTTATACCTTGTAATTCCTCCTCCAAAAGTCCCGAACCAAATATTTCCTCTAGAATCTTGTTTTATACAAAATACTTGGGATTGAGCTAACCCATCTTCAACTCCAAATAGTTCGAATTGATATCGCTGAGAAAACACGCATAAGGAAAGGCTTACAAATAAGAGTAAGCAAATAATATGTTTTACTAAAAGTCTCAAAATAACCAATGACAAAAATTAATGGAATTATGTTCTAAAATTAATAATATAAGGTAGAAGTCAAAATCGGATTCCCATAAGAAGTACATCGTCTATTTGCTTCTTTTTGCCAATCCATCTTGTAAAAGCTCTATCAAACTCAATGCTGAGTTCAAGCATAGATTTATCTGAGTTGTTTAGAATAATATCTTCAACTCTTCTTTGCATAAATCGCTTACCAAAATCTCCTCCTATTTGATCGGGTAAACCATCTGTAAAAATAAAAATTGAATCTCCTGCCCCCATTTTAATTACATGATTTGTAAATATCATCTCTTTCCCTCTACTTGAATACTGAATACCACCAATTGGTAATCTATCCCCTTTTATGTTAATCAATTCACCATTTTTTAAGTGAAGCATTGGCCTATGTGCACCTGCATATTCCACCTGCATTTTCTTGGTATTGATCTTGCAAAACCCCAAATCCATACCATCGCTTAGTTCCGGGTTATCTTCTTGTTTTAGAGAGGCATTTACACCAAAGTGCAGCTCTCTTAATATTTCATTAGGATGAACTGCAACTTCTAAATTTACAATATTATCTAATTGGAAATGCCCTACCATGCTCATCATTGCCCCTGGTACTCCATGCCCTGTACAATCAACTGCAGCCACATAATATTCATCTCCTTTTTGCATAAACCAAGGGAAATCCCCACTAACAACATCTCTAGGTTTATAAAAAACAAAGGAATCAGGAAATGCTTCCCTTAATTGGGTCAGGTCTGGAAGAATTGCATCCTGTATTCTTTGAGCATAATTAATACTGGCAGTAATCTTCCGATTCTGGTTTTTAATCTCCTGCTCTGCCAATTTCTTTTCAGTAACATCAGAAATTCTAACCAACCATTCGTAGCCATCTGCAAGCTTTAAAGACTTTATTGCAAAATTGCCCCAAAAAACTTTACCAGCTTTAGTTACACATTCCATTTCTCCTTCCCATTTTCCATCCTTTTTAATAGCTTCGTTTATGTCTTCAATTTCTTCTTTTGAGAGCCTTTCTTTGATAAGCTCTGTTATTTTATGATCCACGATTTCGTCACTATCCTTTGATTCAAACATTTTGTTTGTTTGATTGTTACAATCAAGTGTCTTATTGTCTTTTGCATTAACTAATAACAAGCTATCAACCGATTCATTAAATACATTTCTCAGAAGCTCTTCATTTTGCTTGAGCTTTATTTGCATTTTTATTCTAGAACTGAAAATAAAATACAAAGTCCCTATAAGTGTAACAATAGTTAAGCTGAGTAGTTTAGGATCTGTTTGAGGTTCTTCTGCAAAAAAAGTTGCACAAATCACGCAGAGGCAGCAATAGAGCATGAAAGGCACCAATTGCTTTATGGTTCTTAGCATCGGACTTGAGCCAAAAATTACAACAATAGTTCCAATTACATATTGAAAATTGAGATTGTTTACATACACCATATAACTGATCCAGGCGATAAGTAAATAAAGTACGCCTATTGCAAGTTCAATGATATTTTTACGAAACCATTCGCTTACATATGAACCGATGACAATAGTAAGTCCACACCCTGAAAGAATAAATCTGAATATCAATGGGTCGGCATCATCTCCACGCATTTGATGAAGAACTCCAAGTATTGGCAGTACTATACTAATCAATAAAGCCAAACTACGAACCATTAAAACATCTCGCTTGTTTGAATCCTTCTCAACCTTATTAATTACTATATTTGAATTGGAACTGGCCATAGTTGTAATATACTAATTTAAGAGTCTAAAACCTGATACCGATCATCAGCAAATCATCCAATTGTTTATGATTTCCTTTCCATTGTGTTAATTCCTTATCAAGCGCTATACTAATTTCATTCATAGAATGATCCCCCATTTTCAAAATTAATTCTTCAATTCTCTTCTGCATAAATCTTCTTGATTTTGGTCCTCCCGTTTGATCTGGTAACCCATCAGTAAAAATGAACACAGCATCTCCATTTTCGTACTTTATTTTATGATCAGTAAACTTGATCTCCTTACCTCTACTTGAATATTGAATACCACCTATTGGCAATCTATCACCTTTAATACTTTGGATCTTTCCTTTATGCATAAAAAGTAATGGTCTATGAGCTCCTGCATATTCAAATTCACTTTTATTTGTATCAATTTTTAGAAATGCCATATCCATTCCGTCACTTAATTCAGGATTGTCGTCTTGTTTTAAAGATGCATTAACTCCCTTATGTAATTTCTTCAAAATATCAGAGGGCGTGTTTACACCATTGCTATTAACAATACTGTCTAATTGGAAATGTCCTATCATTGACATCAAAGCTCCTGGCACACCATGACCGGTACAATCAACAGCTGAAACATAAACAATGTTGTCTTTACATTTCAACCAAGGGAAATCTCCACTTACTACATCTTTAGGCTTATAAAAAATAAAGGAATCTGGATAAATATCTAACAGCTGCTGGATATTTGGCAAAATTGCATCTTGTATTCTGTGAGCATAATTGATACTGTCAGTAATTTTCTTATTCTTTTCAATAATATCTAATTCAGCTTTCTTAGCTTCGGTAATGTCTCTAATGAGTAACATTCTCCCAATTGCATTATCCCCTTCATGAATTGAAGATTGAGAAAGTGCTAAATGCTGAACTGAGCCATTAAGCTGAATGGTCGTTTCATAATCCTGGTAATCTCTGTCAAAATTATACGCTTCAATAACTTGAGAAATCTCCTTTGCCTTAAAATCTATAGATTCTTTCATGTCCCATTTTAACATTTCTTCAACCGCCTCATTGGTTTGTATTACTTTTTGACTGTTATCCATTATTATAATACCGTCCTTTACATTTGAAAACAGGTCGCTAGCGGCCTCTTGTACACCAATTTTTAAAAATTTGTACTTTGTAATAGCAAAGAAAATAAATACTGTATGGATCAATACAGGCACTCCACCTAGTTGAATAAACTCATGCAATCCTAAAACATAAGGAACCACAACATCTAAGAATATGCCCAAGAAAAATGACAAACCTGTACCGATCAGGATCATTCTTATAGGTTTCTTAGAATACTCATCCTCAATCAATGTGTAATGCTTATAAATCAAATAAAAGCAATAGAGAAATGGTATTGTAATTACTGTAGATACAAATGGCAAGAACATTGGACCGTGCATCATAAACCTTCCCCAGTCCATGTTTTGAAATGATTGTGCTACTTGATCAGTTGAAACACTAACAGTGCACGCTCCAACTGCGGCGATCAATGAAGCCCAATAGATAAAATTTCGCTTTTTTTTCACCAAAGCATAAGTGAAATTCAGAAACAAAAAGCCAATCATCAACCAGTTGATGGTAGAGATCTTTATTATTGTTAATATTATCTCTTCATTGTCATGAGTCCAGATTGTGGCATCTGCAAGTCCCCAAAACATTACAGCCAACGCCATGAACAAATAAGCTTTATTCACAGGGTTTTTACTTTCCTGAGCAAGAATATAAGTACATGTAAACCCCTCAATTAAAAAGGTAAAAAATGGAATTAAAGCGTAATAATTCATACTGTTGAGCTCAATTTGACTAAACTACATTGGTTAAATTTATAAAACTTTATACTACAATCAAAGCTGTTTTGAAATTTTACATACCTTTAAGTCAATATGTTATACATTAAAGGAATTATAATTGCTTTATGTCATATCGCTATCAACTTACCTTTCTAGCTACTTGTTACTTATGGTTTATCCAGTGTGGATGTGATCCCTTTGATACCCAATTTGACGAAGATGAAGTGAATGTATCTTATTATGAAGCATCAACAAAACTAAATTATTCACAACCTGACACTATATTAGTAATGACTTGGAACATCAAATTTGGTGGAGCTAGAATTGAGTTCTTTTTTGATTGTGTTGGGGATAGATCATTAATAACAGAGGAAGAAGTCCTTGAAAATCTAGAGAACATTGCAACGAAGATAAAGCAGGTAGACCCGGATATTCTCTTGATCCAAGAAATTGATATTCTATCCAAAAGAACTGCTTACGTTGATCAAATGCAGTGGATGTTTGATAATACAAATTTTGATTATGGAGTTTATGCATCTTCCTGGAAAGCAGATTATATAGCCAGTGATGGAATAGGTAGAGTTAATTCCGGCAATGCGATCTTTTCAAAATGGGAACTAAAAAGTGCTGAACGAGTGGCCCTTCCCTTAAGAACAGATCAAGCAGGTTATGTAAAATATTTTTATTTGCAAAGATGTATAGTAAAAGCAACATGTGATATTAATTCTAAACAAATTCACTTCTTAAATATTCATGCATCTGCCTGGGACACTGACAGCACAAGAAAAAAGCAGCTCAATATTTTTAAAGATGAGTTAGATTTGGTCCATTCTGATAGCAAAACGTTTATTGCTGGTGGAGATTTAAACACTACGCCTCCCGGCTCAATTCAGCTTACCGGTTTCAATGATCAGGAGAATTGTGAGGATGAAGATTATTTACAAGATGATTATACACGTCAAACCCATTGGGTACGAGGACTATTTGATGATTATAAGCCTGCTATTCCACTGTTGTTGTTTCAAGCAAATAATAACCCGTACTTCACTTTCACATCAGATAAAGATGGATTCTGGAATAGAAAAATAGACTACTTATTTACAAACGGTTCTATTGTTGATAGTTCAGGAACAACTTATCAGAATTTAGAAAAGGGTGGTATCGAAACCATGCCTTTATCGGACCATGCACCGGTTAGTTTTAAGGTGGTTATTGGAAATTAGGATGATGCGAATACACGAATCGCTGAAAATACGATTTTACGAAATCAGGATGCACAAATACATAATTCTAATATTTTCTATTTTGATTTCGATATCAACATTAAAGGCTGAAAATAAGGTCTGGTCAGACGGAACAGCTTTTACACTTCCTAAAAAAAGATATGAAATCGGATTATTTCAACCTTTGAGGTATGGGATTACCGAGAACACAGAATTAATCACCTATCCTATATGGAGCTTATTGTTTCCAAATATAACTATCAAAAAAGTATGGGAAGACCCTTGCTGCTTCCGATTTGCAACAAGGCATAGCATTAATTATCCAACACAATTTTTAAAAACAATTTCCAGATCAGGAATTGGAGGAATTCTACCTGTATTAACAAAAGTTCCACAACTCTTTGTTTTCACTAACCACTTGCTATTTTCAAAGGCCATGACCGATGAACACGTAGTCTCTACAAAGCTGGGCTTCACAGTTGTCTTGAGTTCTGGAGAAATGGATATGACCACTATTGATCTACCTGTTGTTTTTCCAAGAACCTTTGTTTATCAAAATGGATTGTCTTTTAGTTTAGGAATTGATTTTGATGGGCAATTATATAAGTCTTTCAACTATACAATTGATGCTGACTTTTTTATTTTGGGTGATGATATTACATCCTATGCGTTTGAGCATAAAGCAATGCTCACTTGGATTAGGTCGGAAAGATTTAACCTACTTTTAGGATATAAATTTATTTATGGAGAATACCCTTACGGTACAGATATTAATATATTGCCTTTATTGGATATACAATTTGGAAGGAATAGAGGAGTGAAAGAGTAATTTGATAATTTGAAAATGAGGTAATTTGATAATGTTAAAACGTCCTATGTTATTTTAATAAACTCTTAATATTATAATCAATTGGAAAGAATAAAAACTATAGGCAATTTAGACAATCCAAACTCAAGGCACTGCCTACATACAATTAATTCAACCGATAAGGAACTACTAATTTAAATTGAGGGATTTTAACATAAAAGGAATTATCATCAACGAATCTTTTCAGCAAATAAGTACCGTACATTTTCCCTATATCTGTGTTCAAATCACAATAAGAAACATATTCATGTGAATCACCCGGTTCTAAAACAGGTTGCTCACCTACAATCCCCTCACCCTCGACTTGCTTTTTTGTACCATTGGCATCAACAATATGCCAATGTCTTCTTAAGATCTGAATGCTATAATCATTGTTATTAATGATCGTAATTTTATAAGCAAACAAAAATTGAGATTTTAACGGATTGGAAAATCGCTGTTGATAAAAAGTTTCAACAGATACAGTTACCCCCTTGGTTATCTGTTTAACAATCATAAAATCCCCTTTTAATAGTGTTCTATCAAGTCAATAAAACTCGATTAGTAGCTAATTTACGTGCAAAAAGGTGAAATGGTTGCAAAATTGGTTTTTTGCTGAATAGATTAGATAAGTCAACGTATATGATCAGCAAGTATCTTTTGAGCTTTATTACAGGCAATTTCCAGATCATCATTCACTATAACCTCATCAAATTCCATTTCATAATTCAATTCATCCTCCGCTTTTTGTTTCCTAATTGCAAGACTTTCAGCACTATCTGATGCCCTTGATTCAAGTCTTTGTTCTAATACTTCCAATGAAGGAGGTTTTATAAATATTGATCTTGCTCTATCTGGAAATGCTTTTTTGATATTCAAACCACCAACCACATCCACATCAAAAATCACATGTTTTTCTTGCTCCCAAATCCTATCAAGTTCTGATAACAAGGTACCGTAATAATGGTCTTTATAGACTTCTTCCCACTCTAAAAATTCATTGTTTTCGATCTTGTTTTTAAACTCATCTTTTGACAAAAAATAATAATCCTTACCGTCAATTTCTTCTTGTCTTTTTTGCCTGGTACATGCAGAAATAGAAAATTCAAGAAAGTCATTCTTTTCCAACAAACATTTTACAATAGTTGTTTTACCGGCTCCGGATGGTGCAGATATGATAATGAGTTTGCCTTGATGATCCATAGTTGTGGACAAAAATAGAAATTCTAAATTCTAAACTCTAAATTCTAAACTCTAAATTCTATCTTTGAGCCCATGAACTTTCTACATCCCGAATTTTCCTACGGCTTTTTCGCACTGCTGATTCCCATCCTTATTCATCTATTCAATTTCAGGCGATTTAAGACTGTTTATTTTACCAATGTTAAGTTCCTAAAAGAAATTGATGAGGACAAAAGAGCCAAAAGTAAACTCAGGAACTTATTAATACTACTAACAAGACTTTTAGCACTTGCAATGATCATTCTTGCATTTATGCAGCCCTTTATGCCTGTAGATGAAAACAGAACAAATGATACAAGAAACAATGCAGTCAGTATTTATATTGATAATTCATTCAGCATGAATGCTGTTGACAGTGAGGGTAAATTGCTAGATATCGCAAAAGTTAAAGCAAGGGAAATTGCATCTTCCTATGGGCAGGATGATCTTTTTCAAATTTTAACAAATGATTTTGAAGGTAAACACCAGCGTTTACATAATAAAGATGATTATTTCGATCTGCTCACCGAAATCAAAATAACCCCCACTGTTAGAAACTTGTCAGACATGCTAAAAAGACAAAAGGAATCTCTTCAAAAAGAATCAGATAAAAAGCACATTTACTTTATCATTAGTGATTTTCAAAAGGCAAGTGCTGATATCCCTCAATTTAATAAAACTGACTCCTCATCGGAATTATATTTTATCCCATTAATTACGTCCCAACAACAGAACGTTTCTGTTGATTCTTGTTGGTTTCAGTCTCCAATTCTACAACTAAATCAGCAATGCGAACTATCAGTAGTAGTGAAAAACCTCAGCAACCAGAATGCAGACAATGTTCCAATTCAGTTATCTATCAATGGAAAACAAAAGGCGCTTACAAGTTGTTCTATTGATCAATTAGGCAAGAAGAAGGTGCAATTGAGTTTTGTTAACACGGAATCAGGATGGCAGAAAGCTAAAATTTCGATAAAAGATTATCCAATTACTTTTGATGATACCTATTATTTCTCTTACTATGTTGCAGATAATATTAATATCTATTGCATTAACGAAAGTGAACCTAGTCCCTACTTAAACGCTGTATTTGATAGTGATCCTTACTTCAATGTTACTAACTCATCAGTTAGCCACATCAATTACAATGAACTAAGTACACAACAACTTATTATTCTAAATGATATTAAGAGTATTTCATCTGGTTTGATCTATGATCTAAAGCTGCATATTGAAGACGGAGGAAATCTGCTGGTGTTTCCAAGTTTAAAAGCAGATTTGAATTCCTATAACGAGCTTTTAAATTCTCTTAATACAGACAATTATCTAGGCTTACGAAATGAGGAAAAGCAGTCATCAAAGTTAAATATTCAGTCTTCTATTTTTTCAAATGTATTTCAAAGTATTCCTAAAAATATCACGTTACCCTCGGTTAAGAATTATTACTCATTTACCAGAAAAACAAATACCACATTTGAAAATTTAATTTCATTTGATAACAATGAATCATTGATCAGTATGTATGAATATAAAACAGGTCACATCTTTCTTTCTGCGGTAAACCTTGATCCCGAAATATCAGATCTTGCAAAACATGCCATCTTCGTTCCATTGCTTTACAAAATTGCTTTGTTAAATACCAGTATCCCAAAAATATCTTATAAAATTGGAAAAGATAAAACACTCGAACTAAATAATAAAGAAGTAGTAAATGAAAACAACTTGTATAAACTGGTTAGAGATGATTTTGAGGTAATCCCTGAAACTAAAATGATAGGCTCGAAAATTGTTCTTCTAACACATGATCAAATTCAAGAACCTGGCCATTACTCCATTTACGGAGAAAATAATAACATATCGAATTGCTATTCATTTAACTTTAACAGAAAAGAGTCTGACCTTACTTATATGGATCTCACAGAATTACACGATTTAGCTTTAACCAAATCCATTAAAATTATTGATAATTGGAAGAATGACCTGTCAACACAACTCAATATTATTAATCGTGGCACAGAACTTTGGAAACTTTGTATTACTTTTGCACTGATATTTTTAGGAATTGAGGTACTACTACTGCGATTCTGGAAATCATGAAACGAAAATGTGTAAAATCATCATTCATTGCACAAAAAAATGATTATTTTTTACATGAGAGTTCCATCTGTCCATTAAAAAACAAATAATCAACAGATGAACCTCTTAATTAAATCAGCAAGGATAGTTGATCCACAATCACCCCACAGTGGAAAAGTTAAAGATATTCTTGTTGAAAATGGCAAAATAGTCTCAATAAAAGCCAATATCAAAGCAAATAAGGCTCAAGTTTTTGATGCTAAAGGCAAATACATTTCTCCTGGTTGGTTTGATATGAATGTCAACCTATGCGATCCAGGCTATGAACATCGTGAAGATATACAAAGCGGGTGCAAAGCAGCGATGTATGGAGGTTTTACAGGGATTGCGTGTACACCTAACACCAATCCAAGTCCTGATACTAAATCTCAAATTGAATACATCAAAAAGGCAACAGCCGGAAATTTAATTGACGTTTATCCAATTGCTTCTCTTTCTAAAGGATCAAAAGGTGAAGAACTTGCGGAAATGTTCGATTTAGATCGAGCAGGGGCCATCGCTTTTGCGGATGGTGATAATCCGGTTAAGAATGCGGGGTTAATGTTACGTGCTCTTCAATATGCAAAGTCATTTAATGGTTTAATTTTTAGTAATCCTACAAACCTATCGCTTTCTCCTAATGGAAATATGAATGAAGGCCCGACAAGCACAAAATTGGGATTAAAAGGAATTCCATCCATTGCAGAAGAAATAATGGTATCAAGGGATCTGAGCATCGCAGAGTATGCTGAATCCTCCATTCATTTCACTAACATTTCAACAACAGGATCTGTTGAATTAATAAAGGAAGCCAAAAAGAAAGGAATCAAAGTTACTGCAGAGACAAATGTCTTAAACTTGGTTTTTGATGATGAAAAATTACAGGAATTCAATACCAATTATAAAGTCAATCCACCGTTGAGAGATAAAAAAGATACCAAAGCATTGATAAAGGCAGTTAACGACAATACAATTGATATCATCAGCTCAAATCATTCTCCTAAGGAAGAAGAACTCAAGAAATGTGAATTTGATAATGCAGCTTTTGGGATAATCAATCTTCAAACAGCATTTCCTCTATTAAATACCTACTTACAGAAATCATTAAAACTTGATACAATTATTACCAAAATTGCCATTACTCCTAGAAAAAATCTAAATATTGAGGTTCCTGGTATCCAAGAAAAAAGCAATGCCAACTTTACGATTTTTGATACAACAACCTCATGGGTTTTTGAGGAAAATGACATCAAATCCAAATCTAAAAACTCGCCTTTCATAGGAACCAAATTCCTTGGCAAAGCAACGGCTGTTATGAACAACAAGAAATTTCAAATACTGTAACTACCCTAAGCTTCAACCTATTAACAACCTGGTTTTAATTCTAATTTAAAGCAGATAAATACCATAACCATTTACTATGAATTTTCGTAAATACTAATGTGAATAACTCAATAAATAAATTTATCTTTTAGTTTGAATAATTTTTATAATTTGCAATCCATATGGAAGCTAAATTTTCACCACGTGTAAAGGATGTGATTGCGTACAGCCGTGAAGAAGCTATACGATTAGG
>JAESSM010000020.1 GCA_016764115.1 Bacteroidia bacterium
GTTATTAAAATAATTGAAGATGGTAAACCGGTCGATATAGAAATAAAGGAAGGTGAAACTTTTTTACTTCCTGCCAGAATACCTCATTCTCCTCAACGGCCAGAGAACACAATTGGACTCGTAATTGAAAGAGTAAGAAAACCAGGAGAAAAGGATGGCTTGCATTGGTATTGCGAAAATTGTAATGAAAAAATTTATGAGGAATATTTTGAGCTTGACGATATTGTTGCCCAACTTAAAGATACCATAAATAGGTTTTTTGCATCTGAAGAGGCAAGAACATGCAACAGCTGTGGAGCAGTTATGGAGGTTCCATCTTAAACTACTTTATATTTAAAAAATGTCAATCAAAGAATCAAACATCTCAGCTAAACTTGAGGAGCTAAGGCAATTGTTAACCAAAATTGAATCATCATCCGATGATCAATTCACCTCTATCGACATAGATTTGTTATTATCCAAAACTCAGGATCTATATGAAAATTTTTTGTCGCTAAAAAGCTCCCCTGAAGTACATACTTCAACTGAAACCAACATTGATAGTGAAACTGTTTCTCAAGAAGATACATCAGAAACGATAAACGAAGAACCTGTCTTTGATAATGATAATACAGTCACTCCTAAACAACCAGAAATAGCTGCAGAAGTTCCAATGGAAGCAGTTACGGAAATTAATGAAGAAACCATTTCAATTGAAGACGAAGATAATACTGACTCCACAATCGGTGATGAAAAGGATGAAATGAACGAATTGGGAATGGAGCAACCCGAAACAAGTACTAATCAAAAAACTCCGACCGACCTTTTTGGCAATCCGGTGTCAAATGATGAAATAGCTCATTCTGATGAGCCAGAATCTATTAACGAGAAAATTTCTAAAGAAAATAACGAGCCATCAATCGTAGAACAACACAAATCAACTCCAATTACTGACCTGGGTAGTGCGATAGATATTAACAAAAAATTCTCTTATCTTAATGAATTGTTTCAAGGTGATATCCAGCTATATAATTCAGCCATAGAGCATCTTAATGGCTGTAATAATTTTCAGGAAGCTGAAGATTATATACAAACAAGTCTACAAGAAAAATACAACTGGAAAGAAAAGGAGAAGATAGCTAACGATTTTATAACATTAGTTAGCCGAAAGTTTATTACTGCTGCCTAGTACTTTTATCGAAACTCCTGTAACCGAAAGGAATCTAGTTTAATTAAAATAAAAAGTAAGATCGTAAAAGTCCATAGGGATGAACCACCGTAACTGAAAAACGGGAATGGGATTCCAATAACAGGTGCGATTCCAATCGTCATTCCAATATTTATTACTAAATGAAAAAACATAATTGAAGCAACCCCATATCCATATATAACAGTGAATTTTGATCGCTGCCTTTCAGCCAAGTAAATTATCCGCATTAAAAGAAAAACGAATAATCCAATTACAATAACGCTTCCAAAAAAACCCTGTTCCTCGCCTATTGTACAAAAAATAAAGTCAGTGCTTTGTTCAGGAACAAAGTCATATTTTGTTTGAGTTCCTTGCAAAAATCCTTTTCCCCAAAATCCCCCTGAACCTATTGCAATTTTTGATTGGTTGACATTATAGCCTGCGCCTAATGGATCATCTTCAATTCCTAATAGTACGTTTATTCGTACTTGCTGATGTTCTTTTAAAGCATTATTAAATACAAAATCAACTCCATAAACTACACAAGAGCTTAACACAACACTCACTAGTGCGATTATTACATTTCTCTTAAAATACTTCTTATTATGTCTAATGATATATACAAAAAGAACGGCAAATCCAGATAAAATTCCAATGATCAGAAACTTGCTTATCATAAGGGATAGAATAAATAAAAAGGCCAAATACAAACCAATAATTAGAATATTTCCAGACAACCCAAACCGATATAAAACCAAAACTAAGGCACCGTACACCAAAGCGGAACCGGCATCACCTTGTAGTACTGTTAGCAATGCAGGCACGGCTATTATAGAGATCGCAATCGCTTTTGTACGTAATTCTTTGATATTGATATTCAACGTACTTAAGTATTTGGCAAGTGCCAAGCAAGTCGCCAATTTTGCAAATTCGCTGGGCTGAAATCTAAAACTGCCCATTTCTATCCAGGATCTTGATCCTGCTATATCCCGACCTAAAATTAAAACTGTTATCAGGCTTAAAATCGTTAAAAAATATATCAGATAAGAAAATGAAGTGTAAAATTTAGTATCAAGAACTAGAATAATGCCTATTAATATAAAAGACGTAATAATCCATATGAATTGCTTCCCATAACTTTGGCTGAAGTCAAAAATACTCTGATGGTTTTCATCGTACACAGAGGCATAAATACTCAACCACCCAAATATCACTAATAATAAGTAGGTGAGAACAGCTACCCTGTCGATATCAATAAATATACCGCTTCTACTTCTCATTTAATTCAGAAACGATGCCTCTAAAATTCTCTTCTCTTTCCATTTTCTATTTGAAGCTATGGAATCAGTTAAATACTTCTCTATCATTAAACTGGCTATTGGTGCCGCCCATACTCCGCCAAAACCAGCATTTTCAATCACAACAGAAATTGCAATTTTGGGATTTTCTTTCGGAGCGAAAGCGATAAATATCGAGTGGTCTTCACCATGAGGGTTTTGTGAGGTGCCTGTTTTGCCACAAACGATAATACTATCAATCTTTGCTAATTGTGCAGTTCCATCTTTCACAACATCCTGCATACCATCTATAATAATATTGTAATAACTTTCTTTTTGAACAGGGACCTTATTTACATTTAATGAAATAATGTCAACCGTGCTATCTCCGATTGCTTTAATAAAATGAGGTTTGATATAAAATCCCTTATTTGCTATGATAGCAGCAAAATTTGTCATTCGTAGGGGAGTTACTCCCAACTCTCCTTGCCCGATCGATAGAGAAATAATCGTACTATATTTCCATCTGTTTTCTCCATAGATCTTATTATAATATTCTTCAGATGGAATCAACCCTTTTAATTCTCCATAAATATCTAATTCCAATTTTAGCCCCAGCCCAAATCCTTTCAATGTATTTCCTAAACTTTTAAAAGCAGCTGCAGAGTTTTCAAACTTTTTTTGTGCTAACAACTTTTTGAAAACCTCACAATAATATGCATTGCAGGAATGCTGAATTGACTGGTGTAAATTTAACATTGATTCATGATCATGACAGCGAATTGTTAACCCTCGAAGATGATATCCCATGGAGCATGGATACCTTGTTGCTGAATTAATTACTCCTTCTTTTTGAGCTATCAAAGCTAAAATGAGCTTAAAAATAGACCCCGGTGGATACTGAGCCATTGTAGGTCTGTTAAACAGTGGTTTTTTAGGGTCTATGCTTAATAATCCATAATTCTTTCCTCTATTTCTTCCTGATAATAAATTAGGATCATAATTAGGTGAGCTAATCATTGCCAAGATTTCCCCAGTAGAAGGTTCTATGGCTACAATACTTCCAATTTTATTACTCATAAGAATTTCACCGTACATTTGCAGGTCCTTATCCAAAGTAAGGGTAATGTTCTTCCCCTCTACCGCCGCTGTATCATATTTCCCTTCTTTGAAACTTCCCATTATCCTGTTATGGACGTCAACAACTTCCTTTTTTACCCCTCTTTTCCCTCTTAATTCTTTCTCGTAAAATTGTTCAATTCCACTTATTCCAATATAATCTCCTATTTTGTAATACTTTTCTGAACTCTGAATATGTTTGTGATTGACCTCCCCAATGTACCCCAGAACATGTGGTGTTACTGAATATGGATACTTCCGAACCGTTCGAGGTATAGCATGGAAACCGTTAAATTCATATAACCGTTCCTGAATATTGGCATATTCTTCAACTAATATTTGTGGCTGGAATAATGAAGCTTTAAATCTCGAATATTTACGAGCTTTTTTCATTCTCTTCAAAAAATCCTCAACAGTGATGTCTAGTAGGTTACAAAGCAATAGAGTATCAACACCTTTAGTTTNTCTTGGAGTTACCATTAGATCATAAATGGCCTGATTATANACCAGAACTTCCCCATGCCGATCNTGAATCAACCCNCTGGCAGGATAAATTGTTGTTTCACGNAGTACATTATTNTTNGCTGAAAGAAGATATTTATCTTCGATAACNTGTAGGTAGAAAAGCCTGCTAATAAATACTACTCCTACTATAAGAAATATAGCTTGTATAACGTGTCTTCTATCTGAATATTCATTCAATTTAGTCCTTCGTGTTTTTCACAAAAATAAATTGACTCATAACAATGAGAAGTAATGTAAAAAAAGAGTTCAGAAATACTCTCCCGAGTGTACTAAAAAACTCCGTCATTCTAAACACTTCAATATAGAATAGTACTGTGTGGTGAATAAATACCATAATAACAGCATATAGCAAAAATCGTTCAAACCCAAGTTGCCTAAAGTTTAGACTTATCTCAGCATCTTTCTTACCTCTATCTATTAATACACCCAGAATATATGGCCTTATATATGCAACTAACACTGAAGCTGCGATGTGCATCCCAATAGTATTCATTAAGATATCAATACACAGCCCCATAAAAAATGAAGTGACCATAATTAACCAATGTGGAATTTGAACAGGTAATAATAAAATAAAAAGCACATAGAGGTAGGGATTAACAAACTGAAAGAGCTCAATATTATTAAGTACCAAGACCTGTAGCAAAATCAAAATACCAAATCTTACAATATTTATTGAAACCAAATTAATCATCTTGCGAAATTGATTCTAATTCTAATTGTTCTTTGCTGAAAACATTTTTAATCAGATAAACATAGTCCAGAGTACGAAAGTTGGTCGACAAATTGAGTGTAATTGAATAGGAGCTTTCTCCTTGTATTAAATGAAAGGCATCAACTGTACCAATTGAAATCCCTTCCGGAAAGATGGATGAAAACCCTGTTGTTACCTCATGATCGCCTTTATTAAGTTTGATATGATTGGGTATTTTTGATAACTCCGCCTGAGTTGGCAAACTGCCATCCCAAGTCGTTTCCCCCGGATAATTATCCTTATCTAGTTTTGAACTGATCTTCGCATCCTTATGTAATAAGGAAAGTACCGTTGAAAAATGCTCAGAAACATCTTTAACGATTCCCACGATACCATTTGATGAAATCACACCCATATTCTTTTCTATGCCATGAATACTGCCCCTGTTTAACGTTAAATAATTATTTCTTTTATTAGTAGAGTTGTTAATAACCTTAGCTGCAATATATCGGTAGAGTTGTTCTCTAGTTGAATCTTCAATAGTAATTCCCTCAACATGATTATAGTAAAATGATTTTTTTACTAACGTTCTTAATATTGCATTTTCCTGAAGTAATTGATCATTAACCTTTCCTAGTTTTAAATACTCTTTAAAAGAATCTTTTGCACTATAAAGTCCGGAAGCAATTGAATTAGTAGAATTTAGAAATGAAGATCGGTGATAGTAATTATATTGGAAGATACAGTAACCGGCAATAATTTCGAGAGAAATAAAGAGAAAGAATGCATGGAATTTTATAATAAACAAAAATAAGCTTCGCATTCCTTATTTATGTGTTTAGAATTTGTTTTAGATTATCGCATCAAAAACGGGTAATTCTTAAGGTTTTTCAGAGCCACTCCTGTTCCTCTAACTACAGCTTTTAAGGGATCTTCAGCTACATGGACCATTAATTGTGTTTTATTGCTTATTCGCTTGTCCAATCCTCTTAACAATGCGCCTCCACCGGTCAAGTAAATACCTGTTTTATAAATATCAGCAGCTAATTCAGGTGGAGTTTCTTCTAATACCTTCAATACACCTTGAACTATATCGGTAATTGATTTATCTATGGCGTGTGCAATTTCGTTGTAAGAGATCATGATCTCCTTTGGTATTCCTGTCATGGTATCAACTCCTCTAACAGCGCAATCTTCAGGTGGATCATCTAATTCCGGTATTGCAGACCCAACTTCAATTTTAATTCTCTCCGCAGTTCTATCACCAATATCAATGTTATGCTGACGCTTCATATAATCTTTGATATCATTTGTAAACTTATCCCCAGCGATTCGAATAGAATTATCTCTAACTATTCCACCCAATGAGATCACTGCAATTTCAGTGGTTCCACCTCCAATATCAATGATCATATTACCATAAGGATCCTTAACCTCAATACCAAGACCAATAGCAGCAGCCATTGGTTCATGAATTAAGTAAACCTCTTTAGCACCCGCATGTTCAGCGGAATCTTTTACTGCTCTTTTCTCTACTTCAGTAATTCCAGATGGAATACAAATCACCATGCGCAAACTAGGACTAAAAAATCGACTGGTGTTCAACATTTTAAGCAAGCCACGAATCATGTATTCTGCAGCGGTAAAATCAGCTATTACTCCGTCCTTTAAAGGCCTTATTGTTTCTATCCCCTTATGAGTTTTCCCATGCATCTGCTCTGCTTCCCTGCCAACCGCAACAACTTTATCAGTTCTGATATCCTTAGCAACAATAGAAGGTTCATCAATTACCACTTTATCATTATGCATAACAAGTGTATTTGCAGTACCTAGATCTATGGCTATCTCCTGTGTAAAAAACTCAAACAATATTACTGTATTTAAATAATTACTTCTTAATGTCTAAAATGTCTTGTTCCTGTTAATACCATTGACATATTATTTTCATTGCAAACGTTAATAGAATCCTGGTCTTTAATTGAACCTCCTGGCTGTATTACTGCTGTAACTCCTGCGTCATGAGCTATCTCAACACAATCCGGAAAGGGGAAAAAAGCATCTGAGGCCATAACCGCACCAGATAGTTCCTTTTCAAAATTCTTAGCTTTTTCAATCGCTTGCTTCAATGCATCAACCCTGGAAGTTTGTCCGGTTCCGCTCGCACAAAGCATTTGATCTTTTGCCAATACTATTGCATTTGATTTGGTGTGCTTTACAATTTTATTAGCAAACTCAAGATCAGCCATTTCTGCCTCAGTCGGCTGCTTTTCAGTCACTACTTTCATATCGATTATAGTATCTACTTTTAGATCTTTGTCCTGCTCCAATATCCCGTTTAATATTGTTCTCACTTGCTTTTGAGGCAGCGTATCCGGTTTATGCTTTAATATGATCCGGTTTTTCTTTTGCTTTAAAATATCAAGAGCATCATTCTCAAAATCGGGAGCAATTATTACCTCAAAAAATATTTTAGCAATCTCCTGGCTCGTTTCAAAATCAATAGTTCGGTTACAAATCAATACTCCACCAAACGCAGATATTGGGTCTCCGGATAAAGCAACCTTCCATGAATCTAATACGGTAGACCGAGATGCAATACCACATGCATTGTTATGTTTTAGTACAGCAAAAGTGGTCTCTTCAAATTCAGAGATCAAATTTATAGCAGCATCAATATCCAAAAGATTGTTATATGACAGCTCTTTTCCGTGAAGCTTATCAAAAATTAAATTTAGGTCTCCATGAAACTTTCCTTTTTGATGTGGGTTTTCCCCATACCGCAATGTATTTGAACCATAGCCATTCAAATGAATGATCTCTTCATCCTCCGTTCCTAAATAATTATGAATCAAAGTATCATACCTTGAAGAAACACCAAATGCTTTTGATGCCAATCCTTTCCTGAAATCCATTGAAGATATTCCATCATTCTCTTTAAGAAGATTTAGCAAACCACCATATTGAACTTTAGATGAAATAACTACTGTATATTTGAAATTTTTAGCTGCAGCACGGATCAAGGATATTCCGCCAATGTCTATTTTCTCAATGACTTCATCATGATCTGCTCCGGAATCAACTGTATCCTCAAAAGGATAAAGGTCAACTATAACTAAATCAAATAGTGGTATTTCATATTCTGCAACTTGCTTTTGATCCTCTTGGTTCTCATTTCTCGCTAAAATTCCTCCAAATACTTTTGGATGAAGCGTTTTAACGCGGCCTCCTAAAATTGAAGGATAAGAAGTCAAGTCTTCAATTGCAGTTGCACTTACATTTAAGCCTTCAATAAACTCTTTGGTCCCACCTGTTGAATAGATAGTTACATTCAGCCTGTCTAACTCCTTAATAATGTCATCCAAATTATCTTTATGATAAACAGAAATTAAGGCGTTTTTTATATGTAATTCCATATTTTCTTACTCGTAATTCACCAATGCAATTTTAATAAAAATTAAGGAAGTCAAACAAAGAAGTTATCAACAGGTTACAAACTTACAATGCCCGTAACAAGGCAGTTTCAACCTAATGTGTAATTGGGTTAGAAAAGAAGTTTTTCAATTGTTTTAGGAAAGTATTGATGCTCTAACTTTCTCACTTTATAAGCAATGATCTCAGGAGAATCTTGTTGGTCTATCTTGCATTTCACCTGGTGAATTATATCTCCTTCATCATAATCTTTATTTACATAATGGATGGTGATTCCGGTTTCTGTTTCCTGCGCCTCACGTACTGCTTTATGTACATTAAGCCCATGCATCCCTTTTCCCCCGTATTTAGGCAACAATGCAGGATGTATGTTTATTATTTTATTAGGGAAAGCTTCAATTATATTTTCAGGAATTAACCATAAAAAACCAGCAAGTACTATCAAATTGATATTTAATTTCAGTAATTGGTTTAGAACGATATCAGAATCATAAAGGTCCTTTTTATCAAACACCATTGTAGGTATTTCAAAATTATCTGCCCTTTGTATAACAAAAGCTTCGGGATTATTGGTTAACACAATTGAAACTTCTACTTCTACATTATCAGAAAAGTACTCCATTATTTTCTGGGCATTAGATCCAGACCCGGAGGCTATGATTGCTACCTTATTCAATGTGGTGATTATTTTTACTTATCCAATCCAGTGCGCGCTGGGCCGCAAGCTGTTCTGCTTTTTTCTTTGTGAATTCCTCCCCGACACCAATATTTTCTTCATCTAATGATACTTGTACAGTATATTTTTTATTATGCTCTAATCCACTCTCTTCAATAACTACAAATTTAATTTCTTTATTCTCCTTTTGCGACCATTCCAGTAATTTACTTTTGAAATTCGTATCTACCAGCTCCAGTTCCTCAATGTTAATAAAAGGCAAAATAAGTGAGTTTAAAGTAAACTTCTTAGCAAAATCATACCCTCTATCCAAATAAACCGCTCCTATCAGGGCTTCCAAGGCATTTCCATAAATAGACTTAAATTGTAAACTTTCGTCTTTATTTCTTTTACTTACATCCACAAAATGGTCGAGTCCAATATTAAAGGCAAGTTCGCTTAATTTATTTCGATTTACAATTTTCGACCTCATTTCAGTTAAAAATCCCTCACTCTTATAAGGGAATCTCTTAAATAAAAACTCTGCAACTACAGAATCTAAAATTGCATCTCCTAAGAATTCCAATCTTTCATTGCTATTTCTAAACCCGTCCTGAACCTCTTGAGCTGCTGATTTATGTCTCAAAGCCGATTTATATAGGGATAAATTACCAGGCCAAAAACCTAATAATGTCTTAAGACCATTGTAATAGTCTTTTTGGGAAGAAAGTAAATAATTAATGAAGCTTTTTATCGCTTTCATTCAAAAATCAAGATAGGTATTGCTTAGACTAGCCCTCAAATTTCTTAAAGATAACAGAAGCATTATGTCCTCCGAAGCCAAAGGTATTACTCATACCAGCTCTAATTTCTCTGGTTTGGGTTTCATTGAAAGTAAAGTTGATCTTAGGATCAAATTCAGGATCATCAGTAAAATGATTGATGGTTGGAGGGACAACCCCTTCTTTCACCGCCAAAACAGTAGCTATGGCTTCAATAGCTCCGGCAGCACCTAGTAAGTGTCCAGTCATTGATTTTGTAGAACTGATGTTCAAATTATAAATATGTTCTCCAAAAATCTTGGTAATTGCCTGTACTTCACTTATATCTCCTAAAGGAGTGGAAGTACCATGAACATTAATATAATCAATATCCTCAGGTGATATTTGAGCATCCTCTAAGGCGTACTTCATAACTTCAGTTGCTCCTAATCCTTCAGGGTGAGGAGCTGTTATATGATGAGCATCTGCTGAAACCCCACTTCCTATCATCTCTGTATAGATGTTAGCCCCTCTATTTATTGCATGTTCATATTCTTCCAACATCAAAGCTCCTGAGCCTTCACCCAACACAAATCCATTACGATCCAGATCAAAAGGTCTTGAAGCTGTTTGAGGAGAATCATTTCTTTCTGATAGCGCTCTGGATGCATTAAACCCCCCAACACCTGCCTCAATTACCGCTGCTTCAGACCCACCTGAAATAATAAGATCGGCTTTCCCTAATCGTATATAATTGAATGAATCAATTAAGGCGTGAGTTGAAGATGCACAAGCAGAAACTGTTGAAAAATTCGGACCTCTAAATCCATATTTTATTGAAATGTGTCCCGCTGCAATGTCCAATATCATTTTGGGGATAAAAAATGGAGAGTAACGAGGAGTACCATCACCATTGATAAAAGCCTCCACTTCATCCTGAAATGTTCTTAATCCACCTATTCCGGAACCCCATATTACCCCTGCCCTCGCTAAATTGATCTTATCGGATTCAATTCCTGAATCTTTATATACTTCATCACAAGCGATGAGAGCATATTGCGCAAAAGGGTCCAGTTTCCTAGCTTCCTTTCGATCAAAATGGTCCATCGGGTCATAGTTTTTGACTTCACATGCAAAGTGAGTCTTAAACTTTGACGCGTCAAAACGGGTTATAGTATCTGCACCGCTAACGCCCTTAATTAAGTTATCCCAATATTCCTTGGTATTGTTTCCTAAAGGAGTTAACGCACCTAAACCTGTAACAACAACTCTTTTAAGGTGCACCGATAAAAAATTTGAATTAAAAAAGTGTTTATTTTTTGGCGTTTTCCTCCAAGTATTCAATCGCCTGGCCAACTGTAGTGATATTCTCAGCCTGATCGTCCGGAATAGCAATACTGAATTCTTTTTCGAATTCCATAATCAGTTCAACTGTATCCAGTGAATCCGCTCCCAAGTCATTTGTGAAGCTTGCTTCAGGTGTCACTTCGCTTTCATCTACACCTAGCTTATCAATTATGATAGCTTTTACTCTTGAAGTAATATCAGACATGTTTTCTGGTTTTTAATTAATTAATATTGTTCTGATTTTTAAAGTGCTGCAAAATAATGAATTTCATTGCACAATGTCAAATATAAATTATAATTTTGAACTATTACATATTGCTGTAAAGTTTTTTATTTCAATAATTTGAGCAAACAGGTCCTTAAAATAGAATATAATTATGATTTCTCCTTATTAGGGATAGTCTCTTCCGAAAAAATATATCGATTATGCTGGGTTCTTAACCAAGAACTACCGCTTGACCTGTTAAGAACTGATGATCTGGAAATATTTTCGGGTAATTCATCAACTTCTCAATATTTTCCCAGGTATATTGATCAAAATTCGAGCGAAAATGAAGGATATATATATTTATTAGGGAACAAGAATTCAGGCAGGTATGTAATCCCCGATAGAAAAGAAGCAGATTATTTTTTAATTCTAAATGGAGATGCTATCAAGGAAAATATAGATTCCGTTCTTAAAAAGTTAAAGTTGATCAACACAATTCAGGCTGTGTATAAAATTGATCCCAATACCTTGAATTCAAAAGAAAATTTGATCTTTTAACAGAAACGAAATGCTATGGCAATAAATGTATCATTATTGAAGGAAATTTGCGAAACTTCCGGAGCTCCGGGAAGCGAAGGAAATGTCAGAAAGATTGTTGCAAGAGAAATCCGATCATTGGTTGATGATTTTCAAACCGACAATATGGGTAACATATTCGCCATCAAGAAAGGAAAAATATCCGCAAAAAGGGTAATGGCCGCTGCCCATATGGATGAGATAGGGTTTATCGTAAAACATATTGACGATGAAGGATTTATTCGATTCCACACTTTGGGTGGATTTGATCCTAAAACATTAACTGCTCAACGGGTTATTATTCACGGAAAGAAAGATATTAAAGGTGTAATGGGCTGCAAACCAATCCATGTAATGACACAGGAAGAGAGAGGCAAGCCAGCATTAATTACTGATTACTTTATTGATACAGGAATGAGTAGAATGGAATTAGATAAATATGTTGAAGTTGGCAGTACCGTTACGCGAGATCGTGAGTTGATAGAAATGGGAAACTGTGTTAATTGCAAATCAATTGATAATCGGGTGGCTGTGTTTATTTTAATAGAAACATTAAAAAAACTCAGTAAAATACCATTCGATTTTTACGGAGTTTTTTCGGTTCAGGAAGAAGTTGGGATACGAGGAGCGAGTGTAGCTGCCCACACTATTGAACCAGATTTTGGTTTTGGTATTGATACAACCGTAGCCTATGATTATCCTGAAGCCAAAGACCATGAAATGATAACCAAGCTTGGAGATGGTACTGCCATAAAAATAATGGATTCTTCCACCATTTGCGATACCCGAATGGTGGAATTCATGAAAAAAACTGCAACTAAAAATAAGATCAAATGGCAATTGGAAGTTTTACCAATGGGCGGCACAGACACTGCAGGAGTACAAAGAATGGGAAAAGGCGGCTCTATTGCCGGTGCAGTTTCAATACCCACAAGATACTTACATCAACACATTGAAATGGCCAATAAAAGTGACATTGATAATAGTATTAAGTTACTTACAAAGTGTACTGAAAATTTGGATGATTATAATTGGGATTTAAAATAGGTCATAAAGTTAGTGTCAGTCTGAGCGGAGTCGAAGACAAACTAACTCGCACGTTTGCCTTTCGACTCCGCTCAAGGTGACTTTATATACTATTTTATATCAAGTACTTCACCGCTGTTTCTAAATTATCAGCCCCTTCCGTAAAATGAATGGTGTGAAAACCTAACCCTTTGGCAGCCTCAATGTTAGGTAAAGCATCATCAATAAATAAAGTTGTTTTAACATTTAATTCATTATCCTGTATTAGTAATTGAAAATATGCAGGATCGGGCTTGGTCATATTTACATCAAAGGAAAAATAAGCCTTAATAAAATAAGGTTGTATTCCATCAACATCATAAGCATTTTGAAGCTTTTGATCTATCAGATTAATATGAGTTGGGTTGGCATTACTCATTAAATATAAGTCATACTTTTCTGAAAGTTGTTCAAGTAAATCCAAGTTCACTTTTGGGACTTCCAAGATCATAATATTCCAGACTTGAATTATATCCTTACGGGAAATATTTTCCGGAAACAACTTTT
>JAESSM010000163.1 GCA_016764115.1 Bacteroidia bacterium
TCAATATTGTATTATTAAAAAAAGTAGAATCTATTAATACTGTTTTGTATGAAATATTAAAGCCTTACGGTTTTGATGATATTGGTCAAATTGTTTCTGTATTGGATGAACAATCAGGTAAGCAGTTTTTTTCTAATACACATCAGCTGATAAAGGACAGAGATCATTTAATAATTTCACCGATAAGAGATGATAGTCTGGATGAAATCATTATTGAGGAGAATCAGATAGAGGTTGAAGTGCTGGAAAAAAAGTTAAGTATGGAAACAATTTCCAACGAAAACTTTAAAATTCCAAATGATCCAAAGATAGCTTGTCTGGACAAAGACAAGTTGGCATTTCCTTTAAAGGTTAGAAAGTGGCGAGATGGAGATTATTTCTGTCCTCTTGGAATGAAGCAAAAGAAAAAGTTAAGTGATTTCCTAATTGATGAAAAAGTTCCTTTAAATGAAAAGGAGAGGCAATTAGTAGTGTTTTCTAATGAAGATATCGTTTGGGTAATTGGTAGGAGAATCGATGATAGATATAGAATTAAAAAGGAGACATCGTCTGCGTTACTATTATCCTATAAATAATGGACTTTTTTCTTAAATTTGGCATTAAAGTTGAATTATAATTGATAAAAAAACTGGATTATCAATATTTTAGCTATGAAGAGAATTATAACATTAGCCCTGCTAATTACATCAAGTGTTTTCACATTTGCACAAGATGAAACAAAAGTTAAACTGCCTGATATAAGTCTTAGGAATTTATATGGAGAAACTATTAATATTCAAGACTATGGTAAGAATGATAAGATAACTATTTTATCTTTTTGGGCTACTTGGTGCACTCATTGCAAAAAAGAACTTACCAACATAAATGAAATTTATGAAGATTGGGTTGATGAGTTTGGAGTAGAATTGATAGCTATTAGTATAGACAATGCTCGAAATGCAGCTAAAGTTAAACCGTTTTCTGATGGGCTGGGATTGGAGTTTGAAGTATTGTTAGATTCTAATGAAGAGCTTAAAAGGGCGATGAATGTTACTAATATTCCCTTCACTTATATAATTGATAAAAGCGGAAACATCGTTTACAAACATCAGGGATATGCAGAAGGTGATGAATATGAGATCGAGGATAAACTAGTAGAATTGAATAAGTAGAGTCTGCCTCTAAAGAAATATTGTTTTGATTTCAGAACAAGGATTAACGATTTTTTATTTTAGAAGTTTTTAAATATCAGCATTCTAAAATCGGTGTTCCTTGTTCGATATTCAATTTGTAATAATTCTGTTGATTTTCAAGACGAATATTAATTAATCTACAACCTCTTCCTCACTTACATTAATAACATTTAAGCTATCGCTTCCATAATGAACAATTGCCACAACATTACAATTGTTTTCAATCCACCAGTCTTTTAAAGTAGTGTTATAAGTTTTAACAATTGAGTCACCTTTAGTAAAGGAAGATTGGATAGACTCTCCGGTATAGGCAGTGAACATTTTTCTTAATACGTGGTTGTGTTCATAGTCTTCTTCTTCTCCGGTTGGAGTAAGTTGTTCCGCAATTATTTTGCTTTCAGTTATTTCAACAGTTAAAAACTGTTCTCTTGCATCAGCTACATTATATATCAATGTTACGGTGGCAGTTACCGTACGGGATGTTGAATCCCATGCTGTTTCAATTCTCACTTTTACATCAGCAGTATCTTTTAATTCCCCAAAAACAAAACCTGCCCATTTATCAAAATTGGTCAATATTTGAGATTCACCTGGAAATATTCTGCGGTTGACACCACCCACAGGATAACCTGACGGTGTACCTAACAGGGATTCCAGATCCGTAGCTTCATCAGCAACCAACGAACTATCTCCCGGGTACGGGTTGGTAAAAATATTATCTGGATGAACGACAACTCCTATAATTCTTCCAGGGTATTGTGCCATTAAATCGTCCAGTTTTATAGCAGAATTAGGGCAATTGATACAATGAACCCCTGAAAAATCTTCTATTAATATTCTATTTGCAATAAGTTCGGTAGTAGAGTCAGGAATTACGGGTGGATCCATGTTGATATTAGGTGGAATTTCTTCGCATGCATAAAAGGTAGATACCGCAATGAATAAAGTGAAAATCCCTGGAAAAATATTACTCTTCATATCTATTGTTCTAAAATGAACTATTCAATGAAAATTTAACCCCACTAAATGCAGGTTCATATCTGCAAAGTCCACCGGTACAAACTACTCCCTCAACTTGTTTAACGTACGCCAGGCTAAATCGGTTCGCCCCAGTGGTGTATGAAGCAAATATTGTTGGATAGTGAATATCGTCAGGTGGTGCTCCTGCTACAATTGATTTTTTTGGCGATATATTGTACATGTCCAACACAGCAAAGGAGTATTTGGGTGCAATATTATATTCAAGTAAAAGATAGGCCCAAGATCCGTAATCTTGTTTGGTGTGCATATATTGTACTTCGAATCGAATAGATTTCTTTCTTTTAACTTTATATACACCTTCAAGAAACGGAGTAATTGCTTCAACAATAGGATACGGTCCGTTTTGATAAATTCTTTTGTTATAACGTATATACTGCGAACCAATAGCTATGTGAGTTTTTTTGTTAAGTTTTTTCTCATATTCCAAAAATACTTCTGTAAACAAAGTTGTATCATCAAAGAATTTAGCGTCTAGTAATTCACCTATTTTCCTATCTGTTATATAAGCTACATTAAAGGATATTGTATTTCCTTTTTTGGGTGTGTAAATTAGATCTGCTTGAATAGCACGTTCTCTATATTCTTGTGCAGCTGCCGGGTATCTTGCAGGAAGCCTGTAAGTATTAAGTTTAGTTAAAGTAGGTAGATAATTGATAGCGCCTTCAGAGCCTGTTTCTAAAGAAGAAGTTCTAAATGAAAACGCTTCAGTTTCACGGTATTGAAGAGTAGTACCTATTCCCTTTTTGGAAAATGTGAACGAGGTAAGGAAAATGTATCCTGGCTGCTTTTTAAAATTAAGCTCCCGGTCCTTAATTACTTCCGTAGATTTTCCGGCATATTCCACATACCAGCTAATATTTTTATAGTAAAGTGTATTGTAAGCAGAGAATACATAAACGTTCCATTTAGGTATCAATAATTTTCTTTCATTGGTATCAGGAATTGTTTCAATATTCTTAACCAATGAAGTCATATTNGCATTGTCAATGGTTCTGTTNACGAATGATANNCCNGGACTTAATTGAACNTTATCNGANAGTTTGAAATATTTTTCAGTGTTGATNCCTTTAATGATCTCTTTATGATAATCAAATTTGTCCGANTGNTTTTTCATTCTGCCGGTAATTCCTTTGATCATCCATGTATCATTAAAATCGTATTTCACATGCAATCCCTTCAATGCATAGTCAAGTCCCAAACCCCTTTCTTCATATGATCTGAAAGTTAATCCACTGCCAAATTGATCGTAAATATTACCTGCAGTAATAGTCAGCTTATCAATTTTCTTTCTTAATGACCAATAACCAATACCATGGTCAGAATATGCATCATTTGGATTGAATAAATTCGAGTTATTAAAAAGATCATATCGCAATCTGGCATCAAAATTATCCTTGCTATAATTTACCGTAAACCATCCTTCACCTCCTGATAAATAATTATCGTATAATTTATTGTTGAAAGCACCGATTTTCGGATCACGATCATAAAAATTATAATTCATCATTAAATCACCGGAAACTTGTGCGAAAAGGCTAGAAGAACTTAAGAAAGCTAAGGCAATAAGAACAGACCTTTTTAGTACCATTTAGTTAGTTTCTTATGAAAGATTTGGTGAGAATATTATTGTCCTGATCTTTTATTTTAATGAAATACAAGCCGTTAGGTAAATGCTCCACCGAGTATTCCAGTTTTCCGTTTGCATCCATCTTGTCCAATTTTTTACCTAAGATATTGTAGATTTCAATAATATTCGTTTCCTTAGAATTATAATCTATGGTAAGCACATTGGAAACAGGATTTGGGTAAACGTTGAAGTTATCATGATTTATTTGTGCAATCTCAACTCCGGTTGCGTAAGCTTTAGCTTGATAAACCAATATTGTGGTATCATTTGGGTTATTTATGTTTCGAACCATTAATTCAAGGAATCCTTCTCCTGCAATTCCTCCCATGTAAAAATGCGCATTTAGTATACCCGATTTACCACTTGAAAGGTCAAATTGAGCCTCTTTTACATCTGTATTGTAGCACATAGTGATATCGCATATTGCAACTTGCCATGTACCTAGTTCGCTTCCAATTTTGGTCCAAGTATAAGTATTGGTTGAATCAGAAACATTCATCATGTCAATGTCTACAACTACTTCAAAGTAGTCAGCAATTCCCCAATGATATACGGTGTCATTTAATGCGACAGTCTTACTGGTTACCTTTTCTGTTAAAGTAAATGAATTAGAAGCTAGAATCAAGCTACCAAATGAGGAGAAAATTATTAATAGAAGAACTTTTGTCATCTTAACTTTAGAACTTCTCAAAATTAACGGATTTACTTGTAATTTAATAATCATGATTATAATAGTTTTTAGATTAAATTATATTATTTAATCCGTCCTTTATCTACTAATTAATCATGGCTTTAAGATAAAAGTTAAGAGTGGCTTGAAGTTGATAGTGGCTTGTAAAAGACTTTTTTACTTAGTTTCTTACAAAAGACTTGGTATGAACTACACCCTGACTGTCCTTAACCTTAATAAAATATAATCCTGTTGGAAGGTCAGTGATATTATAAATTGTGTTCTTGTTAAGTTTAATAGTACTTAATTTTTTCCCAAGAATATTATAAATTTCTACGTCATTTATTTCATTATCATCAAATGAAATATTTATGTAATCACTTGCCGGACTTGGATAAACTTCAAAATCATAAGTACTTAATTGCGAGTCGCCAATTCCTGTTGGATAAGCAGTTACTTTATAGATAATCGTGGCTAAATCGGTTGTGTCAGAAGCGTTAAAGACGTCCAAATCTAAAATTCCTTGTCCGGCAGCTCCACTAGGATAAAAGTGAGCATTGATTATACCCTGCTCACCGGCACTTAAAGTAAAGCTCTTTTCTGTAACACTTGATAAATAGCAATTGTTTTTATCACAAATCGCAACCTCCCAAAGGTTGGTCATGTTTTCTTTATTCTTGATCCATGTATAGGTAACATCTGCATTGCTATCATTGGTAATATCTAGTTCTACTACAATATCGAATTTTGCTACACCTCCCCAATAATAAGCCGTATCGTTAGAATTCACAACATCTCCGTTATGATGGACTTTTAAGCTAAAAGTATTTGCTATTAAAACATTTACACTGGCAATCAGCGTGATAAGAAATAAAGTTTTAAGAGTTCTTTCCATGATAGCAGTTTTTAGGAAATTACATTTCTAGTAACAAATATAGGGCTTTTAACGTAAAATGCCAACCTTTTTAAAGTAATTTTAAAATACCTATTTTTTCACTAAATTAGCCTTTTAATTCACTCAACTGACACTAAAAATTGCATTTCATGTATAGTAAATTATCCTTAAAGTATGTAATTCCAATTTTTTCATTATTATTTATGATAAATAGTGGAATTTTATTTGCTGGAAACACGTTTCCTTGCCAGGGAGCTACCGTATTTATTGAAGGGTTTGATGCAGATAGTATTCCTGCAGGCTGGCAAGTGTATGATGTTGATTCATTAACTCCGAATGATAAAATTACCTGGAGAGGATACTGGCAAATTAAAGACGTTGATGGTGACAATATTGTTGCCAATACTTCATATTATAGTCCAGTTGGATCTTCTAATGACTTTTTGATCACTCCTGCTATTATTCTTCCTAGCCAGGCAGCATGTTTATCGTTCGTTGCAAAATCGAAAGATGCGAAGTGGTTAGAATCCTATGAGGTAAGAATTTCTACTTCAGTTCCTTCTGTGACAGATACTTTTAGTTCTTCACTATTCGCCAATACCGCACTGTTTGATGAGAACAGCGAAGAATCAGATTGGACTACTCATACCATTGACCTTTCTGCTTACGCTGACGATACTGTATATATTGCATTCTGGCATAACGCAAATGATAAAATTGCCATTTATTTGGATCAAGTGATGATTACCACTCCAAATGCATTAGATGTAGCAATGACCTCCCTAGATATGGATAATAATATCGCACAAGGATCTTACGATGTGAAAGGGTCATTGGAAAATATTGGTTCTTCAACCATCACTGAATTGAATGTCAATTGGCAGTTGGATAATGGTTCAATACAGACAGATAACTTAACAGGTTTGAGCATTGCTCCATATAGTTCTTATGAATTTACCCATTCAAAGCAATTTACATTATCTGATGCTGGAGCGTATTCAATTACTGTGTGGACAGACAACCTGAATTCACAGAGTGATGGAAATGTAGTAAATGATACATTAATACATTATGTTTCTATCAGTAATGGAGAATCAACATATAAGAGAATGTTAATCGAAGGATATACCGGAGCATGGTGTGGTGTATGTACAGATGGGGATTACAGGATCGACACACTTCATAAAAACCATGAAGATAAAACAATAATTACGCAAGTACATTATTTGGATGCTATGGAAATAGATGAGTCACAAGGACTTATTGACGACTATGGAAACCAATTTCCAGCTATATCAATTGATAGGATTACCTGGAAAGATATTGATGATGATAAGGATGGTAAGCTTGACACAATTGTCGCTATAAGTAGAGATTTTTGGGATTCAAAAATAACCGAACGGTTAAATGCAACAGCTCCGGTTGATATAAGTATGACCAAGACTTATAATTCTACCACAAGAGAGTTGAGTGTTTCTTTAACTGCTGATTTTGTAGACTATGTGGTAGGGGATGTTAGGTTTTTAGCATGGATCAAGGAAAATATTGTTACTGGAACAGGAAATGGTTATGATCAACAAAACTTCTATAATGACCATCCTCAATACCCAAATCATCCTATGAAAGGATTGGGCCACCCAATTGTTGGCTATGAACACCTGGATGTGATCAGGGAACTTCCACTTGGTGCGTGGGGTGAAGAAGGATCAATTCCTTCTAAATCATCACCTGATGACAATGCTGTCACTAAAACGTTTACATATACTATCCCATCTACTTACGATGAATCACTGATACGTGTAATTGGTGCAGTATATAGACACGATGATGATAAATCCAGTAGAGAGATCCTCAATGCTACCATAGGTACAATTTGGACTACTGGTGTTAATGAACCAAAAGGAAGCTTCTATTCTCCTAAGGTGACTGTTTATCCAAACCCGGTTAAGGGACTGTCTTCGGTAGAGTTTAATTTGGATAATACTTCTAATGTTGCGGTAGACATTTATAATGCTTTAGGTCAAAAGTTGATTAGGTTAAAAGAGGGAACATTAACTTCAGGTAATCATGTTTTATATTTTGATGCTACCGAAGTTCCAAATGGACTTTACTTTGTTAGCGTTAATGTTGACGGATCAAACTCTATGAGTAAGTTCATAGTTTCGCATTAGCCAAACAATGCAATCGATCAATAGAAGAGGCTGCCTTAAAAGTTTATTTCCCTGTCATCCTGAAGAATGAAGGATCTTGTTACATATTGATAATCAGGAAACAAGATTCTTCACTACGTTCAGAATGACATAGTTTTTTGGCTTTTTAGACAACCTCTTTAATTTTTTGAAAAGCTATTTATCTTTTCAAGTATCAATAATGGAATTTAGGTTAAGAAATTGTAATGTAAAAGATGTATCTATTACTTACGATATCAAAAAAAATGCGTTAAAAAGATATATTGAAGATACTTGGGGTTGGGATGAGAATTTTCAGTTAAAGTATCATAAAGAAAAGTTTAAGGTTGATAATACCAAGTTGATCATTGTTGGGAATCAGGAGGTCGGGTTGTTAACTGTGATTGATCAGAGAGATATGATCTTTATAGAGAACGTATTAATTATCAAAAAATATCAATCTAAAGGAATTGGAAAAACATTGATTATCCAGATTATCGATAAAGCGATTAAAACTAAACGAGACATCCTGCTTGAAGTACTTAAAGTTAACAAAAGAGCGATGGACTTTTATGAGCGATTTGGTTTTAAGGTTATAGATGAAACAAATACTAAATATAAACTCAAGCTATGTGTGCAATAAAAAAAGGAGACCAATTTGGCCTCCTTTTTCTTTACCGAGTCTTCTTAAATTATTTAATTACACTCATATCATGAACTCCTAATACAGTTCCTTGTTCGTCAATTAAACGATACAAATAAGAACCAGCATCAAGGTTATTAGTATTTAAAGTGATTTGATCTTGTCCTTTTATTACTTTTTCCTTTAGAACCACTCTTCCAGTTACATCTAATATTTCGATGTAGCCATTTGACTCCAAGTTATTAAGCGTAATACTTGTTTGGTCATTAGATGGATTTGGATAGTTTTGGCTCAATATAGTCAAGTTCTTCATCTGCTTGTCAAATTCTTCAGTACTAGTTACGTCACTAAACCAATCATGAACTGCTTGTACAATTTCCTCTTTTACAAGATCATTCTGAACCATTTCTATGCCAATACCTAAATAGAACGTTTTATAGTTGCCTGATGTGCCCCAGTTAATATTTCTAACTGCTGCAACATCATTAACATCGTCATTATAGTAAAGTACATTTTGAGCATTACCTGTTGCGACAATTTCGTCAGGGTAGTAATTATCTGAATTAGTTGATTTATATATTTTAGTATCTATATCCGAGCTGTTTAATGATCCAAATACAGCATCACTTGAATTAGCTCCAATGTATGTAGCAGTTGATAATGCGTCTTGTAAATAAGTTGTTTGCAGGTAATTAGTATAAAATGTTCGTGCTTTTACTCTGGATGTATCTCCGCCTGTCATATCATGAACTTCCCAGCCAATATCTTGTCCTGAAAGAAATAAACGACCTCCATTATCCAGGTGTTTAGTTATGGCATCAGCAATATCATCGGTCATAGCAGCACTGCTCCAACCCGCATTGTAATAAATATTGTTCACCATGAATAATTCATCATTTTTTATGGCATCTATCATTACACTTGTGTTTGTGAATGCATGAGAAGAATTTCCTGCTGCTGTAAAACCGTCTTTAAATTCTCCTGTAATGTCATTGTCTCCACTTGTGTCAAGGTTCGGGTCGAGATTTACAACCAAGTCAGTTATTCCCGAAATAACAGTTACTGATTCACTAATTGCTAAACTGTTTGGGTTGTCTATTGATTCTACAGTAAGTGTAAAGTTACTTAATGCTGCAGTGTTACCAGGTGTTACATTTATGGAATAATCTGCAGAAGAAGCATTTGATAATGTAATTGTTGCATCTTCAGTATAAGTCGTTCCATCAACAGTTATCGTTGCAGTCCAATCAGTTGGTGCGTCATGTGAAAGAGAAACTTTATACTGTTCATCACTAGTGCTTGTAGAGGTAAAAGTTCCTTTAAATTTGCGAATATGTCCTGAATAGCTGTTTTTAAATGGTGATGAAGTTCCGGCTATATTTGCAGTAGGATCAATGCTTGAACCAGAGTTGTAAACATATTTGTTATTATCATTTTGAACAAATGCAATTACATATATAGAGTCTTCATCCCAACCAGAATCTAACTCATATGTATATTTGAATTCAACTGAACTACCTTGAGCTGCAGGGGTATAAGCCTCACCGTCTATTGAAGGAAGCATTTTTCTAAATACATTCGGGAAGAAAGATTCTCCATTACTACCAGGCGCAGAGGAGTATGAAATTTCTTTTTCCACTACAGCAACTCTTAATCTTAAATCTCCTGAAGTTACAGACGCATCTTCGGTGGTTATTTTTACAGTTACATTTCTATATGTGGAGCCACTATCAACTTCTGAAACGGTCATTGAAATATAACTTCCTTTATCAGCAATGTCATCAATGATAGTTTGGCTAACAGATGCTGGGCCTCCATCAAATTCATTTCCATGATGCATTGAAGGCACTCCAGTTACACCATAATAGCTTACTCTTTGATCAACATCAGAGGCAACCGGTACATACATTGGGTCGTCACTACAAGGCCATGATGGATGGTAAGAAATATGATGGATCTTACCCCAATTAAAGGCCAGGATATTGTCCTGAAAATAAGGATTTTGTGAGGCACATGGGCCACAACATGTATTTGTGAAATGTTCAAATAACACAAATTTCTTTGAAGATTGAGCAAAAACACCTGTTGCTACAAATACTGCTGTTAGAAGTAGAATTGTTTTTTTCATTTTGTTATTAGTTTAATAATCACCTTGATAAGCCAGTTATAGTAGAAGTTACTGGAAATTGGGCTATAAAAATAGGCTTTTTTCGATTAAATACCAAGAATGCAGTGTCCCTTGGTTGACATTAAGTTGGTACAAAATCATTATCAGCAAAGCTGTAAAATTCATTTCCTGCTATAATGATATGGTCAAGAACCTCAATGTCAAGCAATTTCCCTGCTTCCTTGCATTTTTTTGTAAGTGAATTGTCATTATTACTGGGCTTGGTATTTCCCGAAGGGTGATTGTGACAGAGGATTATTGAAGAGGCTAATTGATCAATAGCAGATTTAAATATCATTTTAATATCAGCTACCGTACCAGAAACTCCGCCTGCGCTTATTTTTTGTTTTTTGATAACCTGATTAGCTCTATCAAGTAGTAATATCCAGAATTCCTCGTGTTTTAGATCAACCAAATAGGGATAAAGTATTTCAAAAGCATCATTACTGGTTGTTATTTTATCCTTTACTGTTGATTTCGCATTTAACCTTCTTTTCCCCAACTCCAATGCTGAAATTATGGAAATTGCTTTTGCCTCTCCTATTCCTTTGAATTTAGTAAGTTCTATTATACTCAGTTTACTTAGTTCAGCGAGGTCGTTATTAACACTTTTCAGGATATTTCTTGCTAAATCAACTGCCGAAACCTTCTTGGTTCCACTACCAATTAGTATAGCAATTAGTTCAGCTTCACTAAGGGTCAAACTGCCTTTCAATAATAATTTTTCTCTTGGCCGATCTTCTTCTGACCAATGTTTTATGGAGTTGTTAGCTGAATAGTCTGTCATAATTCATAAAAAAAAGGCCTTTCAAATAAATGAAAAGCCTTATATAGTGATTTGATATGATCTTATTTTAATCCGTTAACCAACTTTGTTAGCGAACTTTTTTGATTAGATGCTTTGTTCTTGTGAATAACGTTCTTTTTGGCCAAAGTATCTATCATAGAAAATACTCCAGGCAATAATTCTAACGCTTCTTTCTTACTAGTAGAAGTTCTTACCTTTCTAACAGCATTTCTACAGGTTTTTGCCTGATATCTGTTTCTCAAACGTTTTGCATCGTTCGATCTGATTCTTTTAATAGATGATTTATGATTTGCCATTCGTTATTAATTATCTGATCATCAAAATTTTAGAGGTGCAAAGATATGATTTTTTAATCAAATAGAAAAGATTTACTTGTAAATATCCACTTGAATATTTCCATCAGCTTTTACAAATCCTCGATACATTCCAGCGGAATTAAAGGTTAAAGCTATGTTACCGTTCTTGTCAACTGCAATAATGCCTCCTTCTCCTCCAAGATCAACTTGCTTCTTCATGATAACTTCATTTGCTGCATCTTCTATAGATTTATCATTGTATTCTATCATTGCTGAAATATCATAAGCAACAACTGCTCTCATGAAGTATTCTCCATGACCTGTGCAGGAAACAGCACAAGTATTATTGTTGGCATATGTTCCGGAACCAATAATAGGTGAATCACCAACTCTTCCGAATTGTTTATTGGTCATACCTCCAGTAGATGTTGCAGCAGCTAAATTTCCATGTTTATCCAGTGCTACTGCGCCAACTGTTCCAAATTTCTTTTCCTTTTGGATTTCATCATATATGGAATTATCCTCACCAACATTATCAGAATGATCCAATAGCGCTACATCCGATTGTTTTGCTTTTTCCAATTGATTCCATCTAAATTCGGTATGGAAATAAGAAGGATCTACAAATTCAAAACCATTTTCTTTTGCAAACTGTTCAGCCCCATCTCCGGTCAACATTACGTGGGGTGATTTTTCCATTACTGACCTGGCCAGTTGTATAGGATTTTTAATGCAAGTTATGGATGAAACGGCCCCGGCATTGAGAGTTTTACCATCCATGATAGAGGCATCCATCTCATTTTTTCCATCATGTGTAAATACTGCTCCTTTTCCGGCATTAAATAATGGGGAATCTTCCATTACTTTCACAGCTGCCTCAACTGCGTCAATACTAGTTCCACCATTTTTCAAAATTGTATGCCCTGTTATTAATGATTCTTGAAGTATATCTTTATATGCTTGCTCTCTTTCAGGAGTCATATTCTTTTTAAGGATCGTGCCAGCACCTCCATGAATAACCAAAGTGAATTTATCTTCCATATTTTGATATTCTTTTTTTTGTTGACAACCAAATAGAAATATTGCTATAAGTAGCGCTATTATTCGGATTTTTACCATAGTCCTTATAAAGGGATGCAAATATATATCAATTGCTAAACTTTATATTAATGTTTTCAAAATTATCTTTGTACAATGTTATCGACTTTGGGACTAACTAAACGGTATTTTGATTTTTTGTTAAGATCAAAATCAAGATATTCTATTCACTCGCCATTTGTTTACGAATTACTGACTAGAGTTATTTCCATTAACAGTCAGTATCAAGTGGTTCAAGACATTGAAAAGTTAAGAAAAAAATTACTTAAGAATAGCACCATGATTGAAGTAACAGATCTTGGTACAAAAGGACTCTCCAATGATTATAAAAGAAAACGAACTATAAGTGAAATTACTCGAAGATATGCGATATCACCAAAATATGGCAAGTTGTTATTTCAGTTGGCAAAACATTTTAAACCCAAAACAATAATAGAATTAGGAACTTCTTTGGGACTCAGCACAGCTTATTTAGCCCTTAGTGACAAGGATTATAAGGTATTAACTTTAGACGGGTGCCCGCAAACAGCTGCAATAGCAAAGCAAAATTTTGAATCATTGGAAATGAAAAATGTGGAATTAATAGTCGGTGACTTTGATAAAACTTTAGAAGAAGTGATATCTAAATTAATTTCAGTCGACCTTGCTTTTTTTGATGGAAACCATGCTAAAGAACCAACTCTTAATTATTTTGAGCAGTGTTTATCCAAAGTAAATGAGCATTCCCTTTTCATTTTTGATGATATTCATTGGTCTATAGGAATGGAAGAAGCATGGGAAGAGATCAAAGGTCATTCGGAAGTAACAGTTACAATAGACTTATTTCAATTTGGATTGATTTTTTTTAGAAAGGAACAAGCCAAACAGCATTTTTCATTGAGGTATTAATTAGCTAATGAGGCTGTGTCAAAAGTAAAAAATCCATGTCATTCTGAACGTAGTGAAGAATCTTGTTCCCAGATTATCAATATGTAACAAGATCCTTCATTCTTCAGGATGACAGGAAAATGGACTTTTTAGATTATTCAAAAAGTGCCTTCAACTCTGTCGCGTCATCCGGTTTCATTCTTCCAGCTAAAATTAACCTCAGTTGTCTTCTGCGTAGTGCACTTTCAAATAATTTTTTTTCAATATCCGATTCAGGCACTAATTCTGGAACTTTCGCGGGTTTGCCATCTTCACCTAAACGGACAAAAGTATAGTACGCTTCATTGCTCTTAAATCGCGTTCCTTTTGGAATGTTTTCACCCCAAACATCAAGATGAACTTCCAAAGAAGTATTGAAAGCTCTTGTGACTTTTGCAGTAATATTCACCACTTCTCCCAGTGTAATAGAGTTCTGGAATGAAACATTATCAACAGATGCAGTAACAACCACACTATTACAATGTTTTGCTGCAGCTATTGCAGAAGCAATGTCCATCCATTGAAGTAAACGCCCTCCGAATAAATTTCCAAGTACGTTTGTGTCATTTGGTAGCACCGCCTCGTTCATTACAGTTGAGGATTCTTTAGGTGTTTTTGAATTCATGTTATTAGGTTTTTGACAAATATAGGGATATATTAAGGTGAAAAACTGTAATTTTGTGGTTCATTATTTAATTGGCCGCGTAGTTCAACTGGATAGAATATCAGATTTCGGCTCTGAT
>JAESSM010000021.1 GCA_016764115.1 Bacteroidia bacterium
TTTCTTTATTTCATTATCCTAATATTGCTTGTTATTCCGGTTAGATGGAGTATCAAGAATCATCCTCATGAGTATGTTTATTTTAATGTTTTTGCCGGTGGATTAAATGGTGCTTGGGACCAATATGAAACTGATTATTGGGGTAATAGCCTACGATACGCAGCAGAATGGTTGGGAGATCATTGCAATGAGAAATATCCGGGTGAACATGTAACCATATTTGCTGATGGGCATCCCGAATCAACATCTTATTATTTAAAACCTAAATTAGGTGGGAATTTCACAATAGATATTACCGATCAGGTTCCCTATGATTTTGCTATACTTTATACCCGATACAGGGTCAACAACCCAAAATTCACTGATACATGGCCTCCGCAAGGAACAATTTATGAAGTAAAAGCAGATAATGCAACCTTATGTGCGATTGTAGAATATCCACATCAGTTTAGTTCTGAATAAATGGAAAACGCAACAAATTCCATATTTAGCTTTTTCTGCAAATACAAGTTCGTTATTGTTTTTGTTTTTGCATTCCTTTTATATTCTAATACCATTTCTCATTACTATGCTTATGATGATGCTACTGTAATAACTGACAACAAAGATGTCTTACAGGGAATAAAAGGAATTCCCACAATATTAACCAACGCATATCGGCATGGTTGGGATGGTAAAGACATTGGACATTACAGGCCCTTTTCACTATTAACATTTGCTATTGAATATGAATTATTTGGGAAGAACCCTGTTGTAAGTCATTTAATTAATGTGCTATTATATGCAATTATAGCAGTTCTATTGTTGCTTACTTTATTAAGAATTCTAAAGAACTATACTATAGTATTACCGCTACTCACTACCCTCCTGTTTATAGCTCATCCAGTCCATTCAGAAGTCATAAGTAATATAAAGAGCAGGGATGAAATTTTAGCATTTCTTAATGGAATATTAGCTATCCACTTTTTATTCAAATATGTAGATGACAAGAGAGATTGGGATAAATATTTAAGTGCTCTTTTTCTTTTTCTAGCCCTTACGGGCAAAGAAAGTGCAATCACATTGATTGCAATAATGCCAATTGGTTTATATTTTTTTAGAGATCTAAAAGTCAAGCAATGTTTGCTCCATACCACTCCTCAACTAATCGCAGTTTCATTATTTCTGCTGTTAGAGTTATTGTTTGTTGAAAGCCTTGAATTCAATACCATTACCGCCTATGCTAATTCAATTGTGGCTGCGGATGGTTTTGTCGAAAGATGGGCAACTAATTTTTATGTATTAGGTAAATATTTCATGTTGCTATTATTTCCACATCCATTGGTGCATGATTATTCGTATGAACAAATTCCCGTTGTTAACTGGTTTCACCCTGTTCCAATAATTTCATTGATTATTTACTTAGGGTTAATAATCTATGTAATAAAGAATATAAGTACAAAAAGTATTATTGCTTTCGGAATTATTTTCTTTTTAATAACCATATCGATTGTATCTAATATAATTATCATCATCGGCTCAACAATGGCAGAAAGATTTTTGTTTACTCCATCTTTAGGTTTTTGTTTGATTAGCGCTTATTTAATAATCAAAGTTACCAAAGTATCAAATGATGATCACGATTTTTCGCACAATCGGCAGATAGGGTTTATTGCTATCTCCACAATCATTTTAGCATCATATTCTTTAAAAACATTTTCAAGAAATTTTGTCTGGAAAGATAACTACACTCTATTCTCTGCAGATATTAAAAACGGTTCCGAAAACGCCCGAATGTTATATTCTATGGGTTCAGCAATAATGTACAAAGGACATGATCAAATCAATAATTCCATAAGGGATTCCCTTTATAATACAGGAATTGCTTATCTAGAAAACTCCATTAAGAAATATGAAATTAATGACAATGCTTATTATAATATTGGCATTTGTTACTCAAAAATGAAAAACTATAAAAGAGCTTTATCATACTTTGAAAAAACATTGGAAATTACACCAATATTTATCAAAGCTCAGATGAATATTGGAAACTGTTATTCAAGCTTAAAAGAATACGACAAATCTATTGCCGCATTTTTAAAAGTGCTTCAAATTCAACCTGGTTATGCAATGGCCTATAATAATTTAGGAGACACTTATAAGCAATCAGGTAATAACGATCTTGCCATGCATTATTTCAAACAGGCAATAGCTATTGATTCCAACAATATATACGGACATTTTAATTTAGGAGTAGAACACTACCTTCTTAAAAATCTAACTCAATCATTATATCATCTAAAATCAATAGTTAAAATTGATCAAGACGAAGTAAAATTGCACCGAGAATTTGATCTATACAACAAATTGAGTGTTCTCTATAAGAAATTAGGAGATATGGAAAAATCTATGACCTATTTCAGAAAGGCAGAAACACTTTCAATACAATAAAATCCTTATTATCTCCTCTTTTTATTCTCCTTTACTTTTATATTTTTGCCGAAAATCTAATCAGTGAATTTCATTAAAGACTATTTTTCGTTTAGCAAAGGTGAAAGAAATGGAATTCTTGCCTTGTTTATCATTCTATTACTGTTGTTAATCGCACCTTACTTTTTAGATATAATTATTCCAAAATCAAAGACAGACTTTACCGAGTTTGACAATCAGGTTTCTGCCTATTTAGCAAGCATGGAAAGCAAGAAAAAGGATAAATCAAAAACAGACTCATTAACAAGACGTTCAAATTATTCTAAATTCAAAAACCAAAAATACAAATCTAAAAAGTATCAATCATCTTATAAAAAAACAGAGTATTATACCAACAAGAAATACTATCCTAACTACATTGTTGATGTAAATAAAGCTGATTCAACAGAACTGATAAAAGTTAAAGGAATAGGACCAGTACTAAGCTCAAGAATTATTAAATACAGGAATTTACTGGGTGGGTATACCACTATATCTCAAATCAAGGAAGTCTATGGGATGGATAGTATTAGGTTTCATGAATTAGAAAATTCCTTTTCTCTAAGTGATTCCATTATTACAAAGATGAATATAAACGAGGTTTCCAAAAAAATACTTTATACGCACCCGTATATAGATTATAAAATTGCTAACTCCATCATCAATTACAGAGAGCAACATGGAAAGTATCAGGAATTAGTAGAAATTAAAAAATCATATATAATTACAGAGGAAATATTTTCCAAAATAGCTCCGTATTTAACTATCTGATAATATAGATAAGCTAATTGCAAATTGTTCATTAGTAATTGAATATTGTAAATTGCTGATTGAATTTTTATCTTTGCACTCCCAAAATTCACTACATTAATTAAATCAATGATGATAGAAGTAGAAGAACCAGCCACTACATCCATGAGTTTCGAGCTTACCGAAAATCAAAAAATGATTACTGACATGATCAAAGATTTTGGGAAAAAGCACATCAAACCAAAAATGATGGAATGGGATGAATCTCAGGAATTTCCTGTAGAAGTTTTCAAACAATTGGGTGAATTGGGATTAATGGGAGTATTGGTTCCTACTGAATACGGTGGTTCTGGATTTACCTACCCTGATTATGTAACTGCGATAACCGAAATCTCAAAAATTGACGGTTCGATAGGCCTATCTATGGCCGCACATAATTCTCTTTGCACAGGGCATATATTACAATTCGGAAATGAAGAGCAAAAGCAGAAATACCTTCCTAAATTAGCCACTGCCGAACACATTGGAGCATGGGGTCTAACAGAACCAAACACTGGTTCAGATGCAGGTGCCATGAGAACAACTGCTGTTGAAGATGGAGACCATTGGGTACTAAATGGCAGTAAAAATTTCATCACACACGGAAAAAGTGGTGATATAGCTGTCATAATAGCAAGAACAGGGGAAATCGGAGACAACCACGGAATGTCTGCATTTATAGTTGAAAAAGGAACTCCGGGTTTTACTCCCGGTAAAAAGGAAGATAAACTTGGGATGCGAGCTTCAGAAACGACTGAGATCTCATTTCAGGATTGTAGAATACACAAAGACAATGTATTAGGTAAAATTGGAGATGGTTTTATTCAATCTCTAAAAATATTGGATGGGGGAAGAATTTCTATTGCTTCTTTAGGTTTAGGAATCGCTAAAGGAGCTTTCGAAGCTGCTACTGCCTATTCAAAAGAAAGAGAGCAATTTGGAAAGCCTATTTCAGAATTTCAAGCAATATCATTTAAGTTAGCGGATATGAAAGTTCAAATTGAGGCAGCAGAACTGCTAACATTCAAAGCTGCGTATTTGAAGCAAAATGGAAAGCCCACTACAAAGGTATCTTCAATGGCTAAATATTATACTTCCGAAATCGCAGTAAAAGTAGCAACTGAAGGTGTTCAAATTTTTGGAGGTTACGGATATACTAAAGAATTTCCTGCTGAGAAGTATTATAGAGATGCTAAACTTTGCACCATTGGTGAAGGTACATCTGAAATACAGAAAATGGTAATTGCGAGAGAAATTCTCAAATAATGAGCATATTATAACTTTTTAAACACGAATTACGTATAATATAATTGCCTAAAGCAAAATAAATTTTGATAAATAAAATAATACAACTATTTTTGCACGCTTAAAATTAAAAGGAGTAACAAATGTTAAGAGTTAAAATTCACGATGGCGAATCAATAGACAGAGCCCTGAAAAGATTCAAAAAGAAATTTGAAAAGACAGGAGTTCTAAGAGAGATTCGTGAAAGACAAGCATACACCAAACCTTCAAGAAGAAAAAGAGAACAGCATTTGAAAGCTGTTTATAAACAACAATTACTTCAAGAAGAACTATAACAACTTCCTTCTTTCTAACACTTTCGTAATAATTTGTATCTTGTCTACGTTTCCTGGTAAGATACAAGTTATATGTACACCTCTAACTTCCTTCAGTATCTTCAATTCGAAAAACGCTATTCCAAGCATACTGTTCAATCATATAAAACAGATCTTGATCAGTTCTATTCATTTCTATCAACTACTTACAATTTAGAATCTGTACAACAAGTTACCCATTCTATTATCCGCTCCTGGATCGTTAAATTATTAGAGCAAAACATTTCTCCACGTTCCATTAACAGAAAAATGGCAACGCTAAAATCCTATTTTAAATTTCTTATTCGTGAGGATATGGTTAAGAAAAATCCTATGATTAAGGTTGTTTCATTAAAAAATGCAAAAAAATTACCTGAATTTGTTGATCAGGAGAGTATTCATACTCTATTTGATCAGATTGAATTTGAAGACTCTTTTGAGGGTTTGAGAGACAAATTGGTACTCGAATTGTTATATGCTACTGGTATTAGAAGAGCTGAAATTATAGGTTTGACAAATCTATCTGTGGATGAGAAAAATTGCACGATAAAAGTGCTGGGTAAACGCAACAAAGAAAGATTAATTCCGTATAACTCCCCACTAAACGACTTAATCAAGATTTATATAGAAAATCGCGACAATTCGATTGAAGTCAATACAACAGATGCTAACAGCCCTCTTCTTGTCACTAATAAAGGGAAAACACTTTATCCAAAATTGGTATATCGCATAGTCAACAAATACCTCAGCTTGATTACTACGTTAAGTAAGCGTAGTCCTCATATCTTAAGGCATACCTTTGCTACTCACCTACTAAATAATGGTGCAGACATAAATGCTATTAAAGAACTTCTTGGTCACGCTAACCTAGCAGCAACTCAAGTATACACTCATAATACTATTGATAAGCTTAAAGATGTTTATAAGCAAGCACATCCTCGAGCTACATAAAAACATAAATTAACCTGAAATTATTAAAGAAAGGAGACTCATCATGAAGCTACAAATTCAATCTATTCACTTTGATGCAGATAAAAAATTACTAGAATTTATTCAAAAAAAAGTGAGCAAATTGGAAACGTTCTATGATAGAATATTGGATGGAAACGTATTCTTAAAAATTGATAAAGACAGTTCACATGAAGATAAAATAGCTGAAATAAAACTTCAAATTCCAGGCGGGACCATGATCGCAAAAGAAAAATGCAAATCATTTGAAGAAGCCATTGATCTTAATGTAGAATCATTAAGAAGACAAATAAAAAAGCACAAGGGTAAACAAATGAATAAAAGACACCAACATGAGCCTGAAATTCAAATGGAAGAGGAATATTAAATGTATTAGTATCAAGTTCTAAAAAAAGTAAGCCCGTCTAAATGTAGATGGGCTTTTTTATTGTAGTTTTGAGAGAATTTATTACCCACAAGCATCCATTTTAAACCCCTAATTTCCTCGATAATTTTCCCAATATAAATTATATATAAAATATTTAGAGTTTATTCTTTGAATATCTATAAAATATTTATACTTTTGCAGTCCCTTTTTGGGAAAAGTATGTTCATTGAATAGGTGAAATCGTCAGGAATCTATTGATAATCAAACACTTGCCGATGTAGCTCAGTTGGCCAGAGCAGCTGACTTGTAATCAGCTGGTCGGGGGTTCGAATCCCTCCATCGGCTCTTGGACTCTTTGTTCTTATTTAAGATTGAGAATTGAGCCGAAATTAATGGAATAATAGATATGCTTTTTATAAGCATGGGGAGATTCCAGAGTGGCCAAATGGGACAGACTGTAAATCTGTTGGCTCATGCCTTCGTAGGTTCGAATCCTGCTCTCCCCACGTGTTGATTTATGATAAGCCAACTTGGTAATATTAAATTACGGTAAATATTAAACTGACGTCAAAATATAAAAATGCTAAAGAAGCGGGAGTAGCTCAGCTGGCTAGAGCATCAGCCTTCCAAGCTGAGGGTCGCGAGTTCGAATCTCGTTTCCCGCTCTCTTAAAATACATATGGCGATTTTTAATTGGTAAATGATAAACCGAAATAAATTGCCGATGTAGCTCAGGCGGTTAGAGTGCATCCTTGGTAAGGATGAGGTCACGGGTTCGACTCCCGTCATTGGCTCATTGAATAAAGGAATTGTTAACAATAAATTTAATATATAAAATCAAATAATTTTCAACTATGGCAAAAGAAAAATTCAAACGTACTAAGCCACACGTTAATATTGGAACTATAGGGCACGTAGATCATGGAAAAACTACGCTGACTGCTGCAATTACTGCGGTTCTTGGTAAAAAAGGACTAGCAGAAAACAGGTCATTTGACTCTATTGACAATGCTCCTGAAGAAAAAGAAAGAGGTATTACAATAAATACTTCTCACGTTGAGTACGAAACTGAGAACAGACA
>JAESSM010000110.1 GCA_016764115.1 Bacteroidia bacterium
GCGCAATTCTAGTTTTATATTGCATACAGCAAGTCGATGATAGTGCATTTGGAGGCCTTGGATGGAGTCACAAAGAAGCCCTTGCCCTATATGGGTGGTATACCATGTTAGTTTATCTTATGTCTATTCCAGGAGGAATTTTAGCAGATAAGGTATTAGGACAAAAAAAGGCCGTTATGTTAGGTGGCCTTTTGTTATGTGCAGGTCATGGAATATTGGCGGTTCCTCAAATCTGGTCATTTTACACTGGCTTACTACTAATAATATTGGGTGTTGGATGTCTTAAACCTAATATATCCACAATGGTTGGAGGATTGTATGGTAAAGATGACTCTCGAAGGGATAAGGGTTTTTCAATCTTTTATATAGGAATTAATGTTGGAGCCGCTGCTGCAAGTATTATTGTTGGACTTGTAGCACATACATATGGGTGGCATTATGGTTTTGGATTAGCAGGAATTGGCATGTTGCTTGGACAATTAACGTATTCTTTTGGGCTTAAATATTTAGTAGGAGTTGGAGAAAAACCATCTAAGGTAGATACTGACAATAGCGCTAGCATAATAGATTTATATAAAAATTTGTTTGCAGCTCCGCTTCAATTAGTTATTACTGCACTATTATTGCTTTTGTCACTATATATACTTTTTTCAGATAGCGTAGGTTATGGCCTACTTGGTGTATTTATAACATTAGTCATAGGCTTGCTAATGATGATATATAAGGAAATAGATAAAATCGACAAAGATCGATTTGTTGTTCTACTATTATCCTTTGTGCTAGTAATGGTTTTTTGGGCCGCATTTGAACAAGCAGGAGGACTTATGAATATTTATACACAGGAAAAAACCAATAGGTTTTTATGGGGTTGGGAACTACCTGCTGAAATAATGCAATCATTCAACCCAATCTACATTATAATTTTTGGTGTGCCAATAGCAAACTTTTGGTATTGGATGAAAAAGAAAGGATTGGAATCTTCATCATTATTCAAAATGATTATTGGAACTATTATAATGGGATTGGGATTTATTTTTATGAGATATGCCTCGCTCGAATATGAAGCTATTGGTGAATCTGCATTATATTGGCTTGCATTTGCATATCTGCTTCATACAATTGGTGAATTATGTGCTTCTCCTGTTGCTTTGTCATTTATTACGAAACTCGCTCCTGTAAAATATGCTTCATTAATGATGGGTGTTTACTTTGCTGCAACTGGTTTAGGTAATAAAATTGCTGGCAGAGTTGGTGAATCTGCATCTGATTATGGTGAACTGAGTGTATTTACAGGCATTACAATTTTTTGCGTTGTTTTTGGTTTGATTGTAATGCTAGCTCTCAAACCATTAAAACGGCTAACTCACGGTGCTGAAGAAAACGAACAGTAATCATCAATTTTAAATATAAAATTTAAGATCTTAAAATTATTGTCTTGGATCTCGGAATGCAAATAATGATCGGTGCCTGGGTTAGCGTTGCTATCTGGGTATATTATATTCTTAGATCTCAGAGCAAAGTTCATCCCAAAGCAATTGTTCCCTTATTTTTGCAGAGATGTGGGAGCGTTTCAGTTTCTATGGAATGCGTGCTCTTTTGATCCTTTATATGACTAAAGAGCTTTTCGCTTATTTAAGTCAGGCTGAAGCTGATGAAAAAGCAATTGGAATTTACGGAGCCTATGGAGCTCTTGTTTATGGCACACCGGTTATTGGAGGAATAATTGCAGACAGAGTTCTTGGTTTTAGAAAAGCCATTATGCTTGGAGCTATATTAATGGCACTTGGTCACTTTACAATGGCCATAGATAACATTTATTTTTTCTTTATCGCCCTTGGACTATTGATCGTTGGAAACGGATTTTTCAAACCAAATATTTCAAGCTTACTAGGAAAACTATATAAAGTAGGAGATGAAAGACGCGACTCCGGTTTTACCATTTTTTATATGGGCGTAAATGTGGGTGCCGTACTTTCAGGAATTACCTGTGGTTATTTAGGTGAAACATATGGTTGGCATGTTGGATTTGGATTAGCTGGATTTGGTATGCTTTTGGGTTTAATTGTGTTCTGGAAAAGNNTNGGAAAACTTGAAGGNCATGGCCTNCCTCCTAATCCTGAAATTCTTAANAAACCATATTTTCTTGGAATAAGTCAGCAGAATTTGGTTTACATCTGTTGTTTTTTAGCAGTTCCGATGATCGCAATAATGGTTAACAGGAATGAAATGATGGACTGGATATTGACGTTTCTTGGTGTTGCTATTTTGGGGGCACTTCTTTTTGAAGCGATCTATAACAATGAGAACAAGCAGGATGGGCAAAGGATCTTTGTAATTATCATTCTTGCATTCTTCCATACGCTTTTTTGGGCCTTTTTTGAACAAGCAGGAAGCTCAATTACCTTATTTACGGAAAGGAATGTTGATAGAGTAGTTTTTGGCCACGAGCTAAAAACCTCAATGTTTCAGAGTGTAAATCCTGCATTTATAATATTTCTTGCCCCGGCATTTTCATGGATGTGGGTTAAGTTGAGAAAATTAAAAATGGATCCATATACTCCATCAAAGTTCGGTTTAGGGTTATTACAACTAGGCCTTGGATTTGGAGTACTTGTATTAGGAGCTGAATATTTTGCATCTAGTGCAGGCTTAGTGCCATTGGTATTTTTAGTATTAGCATACTTACTGCATACAACCGGCGAATTGTGCTTATCACCTGTAGGTCTATCAATGGTAACAAAACTTTCCCCAGCAAGAATTGTTGGCTTTGTAATGGGCTCCTGGTTTTTATCTATATCATTTGCCCATCATTTAGCAGCTACGATAGCTAAATTGGCCGCTGCACCAGCCGACATGGATTCTGAATCTGTCAGTGCCGTAGATACACTTCCAATATTTTCAGATGTTTATTGGCAGGGAACAATCGTAATTATTGCAGCAGGCTTGTTTCTATTTCTGCTTGTTCCTCTGTTGAAAAAATGGATGCACGGAGTTCATTGATCAATTTTCAATTGACAATTATCAATTAGCTATTTAATTGTTCATTGAACATTGGTAATTGCAAATTGACCTAAAGGCGTATTCCAATCATAATCACATCATCCAATTGTTTTTCATGACCCATCCATTGTACGAATCTATCATGAAAAACACTTTGAATTTCTTCCATCGTTGAATGCTGATTCTCTAATATTATCTGTTTTAATTGCGCATTTTGAGATTTTCGTCCCCTTGGGCCTCCAATTTGGTCAGTAAGTCCATCCGAATAGAAATAAATTGAATCTCCCTTGTTCAACTTAAGCTTGTGATTTGTAAACCTGATCTCTTTCCCTCTACTTGAGTACTGTAAACCTCCAATTGGTAATCTGTTACCTCGAATTTCCTGCACTTCACCATTATGGAGGTATAATAAGGGTCTATGCGCACCCGCATATTCCACTTCCCTATTTTCTCTATTAATGGAACAAAATGCTATATCCATACCATCTTTGGATTCCAAATTTTCTTCCTGATGTAACGTATCTTTTATTCCATTATGAAGCTCCTCTAAAATAATTGCGGGATCGTGTATTTTCTTGCTTGCAACAATATCATTTAATAAAAAGTATCCTATCATACTCATCATGGCACCTGGTACGCCATGTCCAGTACAATCTACAGTACTAACACAAACACCTCCTTTTTCATCCTGTAAAGTCCAGACCCATGGAAAATCCCCACTTATCACATCTTTGGCTTTATAAAATATGAAAGACTCCGGAAATATTTCATGAAGATGATTTTGAGTAGGCATGATGGTTTCCTGAATTCGTTGGGCATAATTGATGCTCTCAGCAATACTTCGGTTTTTTCTATCTAGATCCATATTAACCATCCCTAATTGATCATTCTTAAATTCTAATTCATAATTTGCTTGTTTCTTGAACTTGAATTGTGAGTAGACAATGTATATCAATGAAATAGCCAATACTAAAATAAAAATGATCCCTACTATCAAAAACCGCTGTTTCCTTATATGATCTTCTTGTTGTGCTGTTTTCAAAACTTGTAATTCATTGTCTTTGGTCAATATTCCAATTTCTTTTTCTTTCTTTTCACTTTCATACTTGGCCTGCATTTCATTCATACTTTTGGCACTTTCTTCGTTGAAGATGGAATCTTTAATGGCAGTGTACAAATTATGATATTCATATGCTTTTTTGTAGTGACCTAACTTACTATACTCGTCAGATAAATTTAGATATGAAAATTCAATGTCAGTTTTAGAATTTATCTCTCTTGAAATCGTTAAAGCCTTTTCAAAATAATTAATCGCTTTTGCGCTCATTCTTTTTTCCGAATAAATATTCCCCAAATTGCTAATACTTAGAACCAACCCGGTTTTATCATTTGCTCTTACAAAAATACCTGACGCTAATAGAAAATATTCCAATGCCTTTTCTGGTTTATTCTGTTTTTTATAAATAGCTCCAATGTTGTTATAACTAAGACCCATTTGATAACCCTCCTTCCGGTTTTTTTGAATAACAAGCGCTTGATTAAAATATTCCAATGCTAGATTTAGGCTATCTAAATAAAAATACATACCACCAAGATTGATATAGCAGTTTTCTGTCTGTAACTTGTGATTCAACTGTTGGTACATTGACAATGCTCTTTCAATATGATCAACGGCTTTCCACAATTCCTTTTGAAAATAATAAGTTAA
>JAESSM010000022.1 GCA_016764115.1 Bacteroidia bacterium
TTCTTACTCTTTCAATGACAAGCCCAATCGTATTTTCTGGTCGTTGAGGAGAATGAGGTATTCTGGCAGGAAGTAAAAAAGTTTCACCTTCCTTTATTTCTATATCGACCGGTTTACCATCTTCAATTATTTTAATAACAATATCTCCTTCAAATTGATAAAAAAACTCTTCTCCTTCATTAAAGTGATAATCTTTTCTTGCATTTGGTCCACCAACTATCATTACAATAAAATCTCCGGCAGTTTCTTTCCAAAGCTGCTGATTTCCTATTGGTGGTTTGAGTAGATGACGGTTTTCATCAATCCACTGTTGTAGATTAAACGGTTTGATTACGCTCATATTATTTAGTTTTTACAGTTAACTAAACGACATGTGCAAATATAAGAAAATATAAGAGTGAAAATTAAGGATATCTTAGTTAGTACTAAATCCGATATAGCAGTCAGGTAGCAAGTCAGTAATCCGTTCTATTTCTTCTTCCGGAAGAGGATCGCCTACCAGCCATAATTCATGAAGATTACGTAGTTCTTGAATTTCTTTTGGTAATGAAACAAGATTATTATTCGATAGATCGAGTCTATTTAATGATTTTAATTTTAAAATGCTTTCAGGTAATTCGCTTATGTTATTGCTGCTTAAATCTAATTCTCTTAAGTGTTTAAGATCTCCAATAGCGGTTGGTAACTTCCACAAATTATTACTGCTGATATTAAGATATTGTAGCCTTTTAAGTTTTGTAAATGCCTCAGGTAATGAATCTAATTTATTATTATTAAGTGCAAGTGACTGCAAGCTTTTTAGTGTGCTAATATTATCCGGAAGAGTATAAAATTTATTCCATCCAAATTCAAGTGTTGTGATGTTTCTAAGAGTTAGTATTTCTTGGGGAAATTCAACAAATTTGTTTCCATTTAAACTAACTATTCTTAAATTATTTAGCTGATTGATCTCATTGGGAAGCTTTGAAATTTTGGTATTGTCAAGATATAATTCCTGTAAGTCCTTTAACTTCTTGATCTGAGATGTTAAAAGAAATAAATCTTGGTTCTTTAAGTCAAGAACTGTCTGATTACTCGGATCTGCAATCAAATCTTCAATATCAATCGCTGTCTCAACTTCATTAAGATCAAAAAGGTACGGAGCTGCAAAAGTATACAAGCTCATACATAGAATCATGATTCCGATAACCTGAACTTTACCTAGTTTACCTAAATGATACCACTTTAAATAAATAAAAGATAAAAGAATACAAACAATGGAATTACCTCCTGCAATAATCATCATTATCCGGTAACTATAGGCAAAAGGAACATCATTTCCTGGAAGAATAAAATATACAGATATCATTGAGATGATCAACCCAAAGATGATACCTACAATTGTATATTTTAATATCTCATTTTTGAACATACTTCTACACTCTTGACATCAATATTTTAATACGTAATAAGTTTGCGTGGGTTACAAGAAATAAATTGCTGACAAACAATTCGATGCAAATATACGAAATAAGCAATTGTTAATCAAGTAATTGGTCTTAGAAAATTTTCCACATTTTTATAATACAAACAATATGATATTTAGTAATATTGCAACTATGAATTTAAATTTATCAAATAAGACAGCATTAGTTTGCGGGAGTAGCCAGGGAATAGGGAAAGCGATTGCATTAGAGTTGGCTTTATTAGGATCGAATGTAATTCTTTTCGCCAGAAACGAATCTGGATTAAAAGAAGTAAAAGAATTACTGGATACTTCTAAAAATCAGCAACATGATTATTTAATTGCGGATTTCAATAATGTTGATAATGTAAAGCACACAATAGAAGATTACATTACAAAGGGGAATATCATAAATATTTTAGTTAATAATTCAGGTGGTCCTTCGGGAGGTCCAATAACTGAAGCTGGACAGGAAGAATTTTTAGAGACTTTTACAAGGCATTTATTGTGTAATCAGACATTAGTTCAGGTAGTTAAGGAAGGTATGATAACTTCCAGTTATGGAAGAATAGTCAATATAATATCAACTTCTGTAAAAGAACCATTAGCTGGTTTGGGTGTCTCAAATACAATTAGAGGGGCTGTAGCAAGTTGGTCTAAAACCATGGCTGGGGAATTAGGCACTCATGGAATTACTGTAAATAACGTGTTACCAGGAGCTACAAATACAGTGCGACTTGAGTCATTGATCAAAATAAAATCAGAAAAAACAGGCCAATCAGTAGATGAAATAAAAGGTGATTGGTTGAATAAAATACCATTGAACCGATTTGCAGATGCCTCGGAAATCGCCAACGCTGTGGCATTTTTGGTTTCCCCGGCTGCGGGTTATATAAATGGCATTAACCTTCCAGTTGATGGAGGTAGAACAAGTTGTCTCTAGACAATGGAAAAGATCTTAAACTATATTGATGGACAACTGGTTGAACCAATTTCTGGGGAATATATAGAAAATATTGAACCAGCTACCGGTGTTCCATATTCATTGATTCCAGACTCGAATGAACAAGATGTTGAAAAAGCCATAGTCNCNGCNGAANNTGCTTTCCCNGANTGGTCNANTNCANCTGTTAATACAAGATCCGATTANCTTAACAAGATTGCAGACTTGATAGAGGATGAATTAGAACCTTTANCAAATGCAGAATCTCAAGATAATGGGAANCCGGTTTGGTTGGCAAAAAGTGTTGATATACCAAGNGCTTCTACGAATTTTAGATTTTATGCCAACGCAATTACCCAGTTTGCATCNGAATCACATGCGATGGAGGGTGCTGCTCTTAATTATACATTNAGAAAGCCATTAGGGGTTGTTGGATGTATTTCACCATGGAATCTACCATNGTATCTNTTCACTTGGAAAATAGCCCCTGCTTTAGCAGCCGGAAACTGTGTAGTAGCNAAGCCTTCCGAAGTAACNCCNATGACTGCNTATTTGTTNGCNAAGATTTGNCAAAAAGCTGAGTTNCCNAAAGGAGTTTTGAATATTGTACATGGCTATGGCCAGTCAGTTGGTGCTGCAATAACNGCTGACAAAAGATTGCCGGCAATATCATTTACCGGAGGTACACAAACTGGAGCGGAAATTGCAAAAATTGCCGCTCCGATGTTTAAGAAAATTTCATTAGAGTTAGGAGGCAAAAATCCCAATATCATTTTTGCAGATTGTGAGTTTGATCATGCACTTAGTACAACTATTAAGTCATCATTTGCTAATCAGGGAGAGATTTGTCTGTGCGGTTCAAGGATATTTATTGAAGAATCAATCTATGAAAAATTCACAGATGCATTGGTTGAAAAAACAAAAAACATGAAAGTTGGAGACCCAAAGGAGGATGACAGTAATTTAGGAGCGATAGTGTCCCAGCAGCATTTTGATAAGATATTGTCATATATAGATTTGGCAAAAGAAGAAGGGGGAAGTGTATTGTGCGGAGGAAATTCTGTTAAGGTTGATGGGCGTTGTGGAAATGGTTTTTTCATCGAACCAACCATCATTGAAGGGCTATCTTACGATTGCAGAACTAATCAGGAAGAAATATTTGGTCCGGTTGTTACTTTAATGCCATTTAGGGAGGAAGACGAAGTACTAAAGTATGCAAACAGCACCGCTTATGGCCTGTCTGCAACCATTTGGACACAAAATTTATCAAGAGCTCATAGAATGGCTGATCAAATTCAATCAGGAATAGTGTGGGTGAATTGTTGGTTGTTACGAGATTTGAGAACTCCATTTGGAGGTATGAAGCATTCTGGAGTTGGAAGAGAAGGCGGCTTTGATGCATTGAAGTTTTTTACTGAACAGAAAAATGTTTGTATTAAATTTTAAGCTATGGGTAGTGAAATTGTAAACTCACAAAAAGCTCCGGAACCGGTTGGTTCATATCCACATGCAAGGAAAGTTGGAAATTTGCTTTTCCTTTCGGGGGTTGGGCCGAGAGAAAGAGGAACAAAAATAATTCCGGGAGTTGAATTAGATGATAATGGGAAGATAATTTCTTATGACATTGAAGCCCAATGCCACTCTGTATTTAATAATGTAAAAACAATTTTAGAAGATTCTGGGTCAGGTTGGGATAAGTTGATTGATGTAACGGTCTTTTTAACGAATATGAAAGATGACTTCAAAATCTATAATAAAATTTACACTGAATATTTTAAGGATAACCAACCTTGCAGAACTACAGTTGAGATAAATTGCCTACCAACCCCGATAGCTATTGAATTGAAGTGTATTGCAACGATATGAACCAAATAATTTGATCCTTTTCTTGCTCAATTCTTTTAATTAATTTTGTCGCTTTACTGAACTGCCTTTGAACGAAATTTTAGTGTCAGACATAATTCAAATTTTACCCGATTCTATTGCCAATCAAATTGCTGCTGGAGAGGTTATTCAACGACCTGCATCTGCAGTAAAAGAATTGCTGGAAAATGCCGTTGATTCAGGTGCTACTATTGTCAACCTCTCTGTTAAGGATGCTGGCAAGACATTGATCAAGATCATTGACAATGGATGTGGTATGTCTGAAACCGATTTAAGGATGAGTTTTGAAAGGCATGCAACTTCCAAGATCAGAAAAATTGAAGATCTGTTCGAGATCAGGACAATGGGATTTAGAGGAGAAGCATTGGCTTCAATTGCATCCATTGCTCAAGTCGAAACTAAAACCAAACGCGTTGAAGATGAACTTGGTACCCTGCTTAGTATTGATGGATCTGAGGTAATGAGCCAAGAACCATGTAATGTTAGTGACGGGACCTCTATTGCAATTAAAAACCTATTTTACAATGTTCCGGCAAGGAGAAATTTCTTAAAATCCAATGCTTCAGAAATGAAGCATATTATTGAAGAATTTAACAGGATTGCACTGGCTAATCCTGAAATTACATTTATGCTCAATCACAATGAAAGTGAAGTTTACCATTTAAAAAAGTCTTCATTAAGACAAAGAATTGTTGATCTTTTTGGTAAGAAAAACTTTAATGAAAGGTTGGTGCCATTGGAGGAAGATACGGATATTGTAAAGTTGACGGGATTCATAGGCAAGCCGGAATTTGCTAAAAAGACAAGAGGTGAACAATACTTCTTTGTTAATAAGCGATTTATTAAAAGTCCTTATTTGAACCATGCAGTATTAAGTGCATTTGAAGAATTGCTACCCAGAGATCATTTTCCACTTTATGTTCTATTTCTCGATATTGACCCTAAACATATTGATATCAATGTTCATCCAACGAAAACTGAAATAAAATTTAGTGATGAAAAGACAATTTATGCAATGATCAGATCATGCGTAAAGCACTCATTGGGAAAATATAATTTAACACCTTCCCTGGATTTTGAGCAAGAAAGAAGTTATCAGGAATTGCTAAGTCAAAAAACGAATCAAAGTGATATAAAGTCTCCAGCGGTCAATTTTAATCCTGATTACAATCCGTTTAAAACTGGTAAATCAAAAGGCAAAGATGATTGGCTAGAACTTTATAATATTCCCGATCCTCCTTCTCATAAAGAACCTTCAGCTCCACAAATTGATCTTAGTTTTAAAAACTTAAGTTCACAGCAAATAGAAAGTGATAACATAGAATCTAAAAAATTAGTTGATGATGTAGATGGATTAGAGACGTACCAGCTACATAAGAAGTACATTCTATGTCATATCAAATCAGGGTTAATGATCATTGATCAACATGCTGCTCATGAAAGGGTATTATACGAGCGGTTTTTAAATTATTTAAAAAATAATTCAGGAGCATCGCAACAGGCACTTTTTCCCCAAACAATCGAGCTAAATGCTGATGATCACTTGTTATTAAAAGAGGCGTTATCAGAAGTAAAAGCTTTAGGATTTGATCTGGAAGATTTCGGAAAAAATACTTTTATCATTAATGGGATGCCACCGGAATTGAATGATGGAAATGCTATCGAAATAATTGAAGGTCTAATAGAACAATATAAGCAAAACCTTTCTATTCTTAAACTTGACAAACAGGAATGTATTGCCAGGGCAACTGCCCAAAATGCTGCTATAAAACATGGTAAGGATTTATCCCAAGAAGAAATGGATACATTGATACATGACCTTTTCGCTTGTCAACAGCCTAATATTGCTCCTGGAGGATCATCAACTGTAATAAAGCTTACATTAGATGAACTTATGCACAAATTTGAAAACAAAATTCAACATTAACCTTATATAATGCAGCAAGGATTTGGAAGTTTTAGGGTATTACCGAATGTAGTAAAGAATTTACTCATCATTAATGGATTATTCTTTCTTGCTTCATGGGTAAGTGGTGATTCTTTTGGATTTGATTTAACAAAAAACTTGGGCCTATATTATGTAGGTTCGGATTATTTTAAGCCATTTCAATTTGTTTCCCACCTGTTTATGCATGGAAGTTTCTGGCATTTATTTTCCAACATGTTTGCTTTGTGGATGTTCGGAAGCGCACTTGAAAATGTTTGGGGACCAAAGCGATTCCTTGCTTTCTACCTGGTAACAGGGTTAGGTGCTGCTGCATTACATTCTTTAATTACAGCATACGAAGTTTTAGATTTTCAGGCAGCAGTTCAATTATACACTTCCAGCCCATCTGCAGATAGCTTTATGATGTTTATAAAAGAGTATGTTCCGAGCTATATGAAACCGGGATACATTGATTTTGTAAACAACTGGATGGCTGCACCTGTTAGTTCCGGTTATGTAACTGAATCAATCAAAGCTGCGGAGAATTTATTAGAGATGAACAAGAACATTCCTACAGTAGGTGCTTCAGGTGCGGTATTTGGGGTTCTACTCGGATTTGGTATGTTGTTTCCCAATCAAGTTATTTACTTAAACTTTTTATTTCCAGTAAAAGCCAAATATTTTGTAATGTTTTACGGACTTTTTGAGTTATATTCAGGAATACAAAGTTTTGAGGGCGACAACATAGCTCACTTTGCTCACTTGGGTGGAATGATATTTGGATACTTTTTAATTAAATACTGGAGAAATCAACGCGATACATTTTTTTGATTAATGAACTCTTTTCTTGGTGATATTAAAAACTCCTTCAATAAAAAGGATAATGCTTTAATCCAATTGATCATTATCAATGTGGCTGTATTTATAGGTGTAAATCTGTTATATACCATCACATTTTTAGCCAACACCGGCCCGGAACTGTATGATTCAATATTGAAATGGTTGGCGGTTCCTTCAAGTTTGTCTAAACTGATTACACGACCTTGGACAGTTATCACATATATGTTTTTGCATGAAGGGTTTTTCCATATATTATTCAATATGCTATGGCTCTTTTGGCTAGGAAAAATTTTGGTTGAATATCTAGGGAATAAAAAATTGATTAGTACCTATGTTTTAGGTGGAATTTCCGGAGGGCTTGTTTACATAATTGCTTTTAACGTATTTCCTGCTTTTCAGGGAATGACTGAATACTCTTATGCCTTGGGAGCTTCAGCAGGAGTGCTAGCGGTTGTAATAGCAACTGCTACTTTGATCCCTGATTATTCTATTCACTTATTATTTTTGGGGCCTGTTAAATTGAAATATATTGCCATGTTCAGTATTGTTATTGATGTTATAAGCATTGGAAAAGGAAATTCCGGAGGACATATTGCTCATTTAGGTGGAGCTATATTCGGGTTTATATACATCAAACAGTTACAAAAAGGAAATGATTTAGCTTCAAGATTTAATAAAATAATGGATAGTATGTCTTCAATGTTTTCAAGTAAATCTAATTTAAAAGTATCGCACAAATCTGCTTCTAAAACTGCTTCAACGATGGCATCAAGTAGCAGTACACCTGATCAGGAAGTGATAGATACAATTCTGGACAAGATTGCTAAATCAGGGTATGACAGTCTATCTAAGGAAGAAAAGGATATTCTTTTCCGGGCTAGCAATCGCGACTAATGATCCTACATTAAAAAGCCTCAGTATTAGCTTTGAAACTGCTCAAAAACTATCTTAATAAATTCATTTATCTTCTTAATGTAATAGCTGCAGCGTTGCTTGCAGTTTCGTACTTAGCGTCTTATATAAGTCCCGAGCAGTTCTGGCCAATGGCATTTTTCGGATTGCTGTATCCGATTTTGTTAGTTATAAATATCTTCTTTGTGCTTTTTTGGTTAGTATCATTTAATAAAAGGATTTTACTTTCATTGTTGGTTATTCTCCTAGGATGGAATCACCTGAACAATCTAATTGTTTTAAGTTCTGATAGTGTAGCTACTGACAAAGAAACTTTTTCAATAATGAGCTATAATGTTAAAACATTTAACGCATTTCCCTGGGCTGGTTGGGGAGAAGAGTCAAGACCCAAAATGATCAGGTTAATTGACAGCATAGACACTGATATTGTCTGCCTGCAGGAATTTCACACTTTAGGAAATATTATTGGTGGAAAAATATGGTTCAATAATATCAATTCAATATTGGAATCAGGATACGAATACCATCATTATGGTGAAACTTCATCATATAGAGAAGTAAGTCACTTTGGGTTG
>JAESSM010000023.1 GCA_016764115.1 Bacteroidia bacterium
CAGTTGCAGAAAACACACCTCATCTAATATTTAAAGAAGAAGTTGATCCTAAAGTTGGCCTGCAGGGATTTCAGTGTAGGAAAATTGCTTTCAACCTTGGCCTATCAGGAGATGCATTTAAGAATATGACCAAATTTGTAGCAGCACTTTACAAAGCATATGAAAATAGTGATGCTTCTTTAATGGAAATTAATCCGGTTCTTAGAACTTCTGATAATAAGATTTTAGCTGTGGACGCTAAATTAAATCTTGACGATAATGCACTTTACCGTCATCCTGAATTTCCTGAATTGCGAGATGAATCGGAAGAAGATCCAATGGAAGTCGAGGCAAGTAAATCCAATCTAAACTATGTCAAGCTTGACGGAAATGTTGGGGTTATGGTAAACGGAGCAGGGCTGGCAATGGCAACCATGGATATGATCAAGCTTTCAGGTGGAGAGCCTGCAAACTTCTTAGATGTGGGAGGAACAGCGAATGCCGAAACTGTTGAAGCAGGATTTAGACTAATTTTAAAAGATCCCAATGTAAAGGCAATCCTCCTCAACATCTTTGGTGGCATAGTAAGATGCGACCGGGTTGCACAGGGGGTAGTTGATGCTTACAATAATATTGGCAACATACCAGTGCCTATCATTGTCCGTCTACAAGGAACGAATGCAGTAGAAGCCAAAAAGATCATTGATGAATCTGGGTTACAAGTTCGTTCTGCCATCGTACTTAAAGAGGCCGCTGAAGAAGTACAGGCCGCCTTAAACTAAAATTCCTCTAATTTCTAATTAGCTGACCAATTGAATTATTATTTTTTTGAAAATCAAGGTCATCTTGAGCTGAGTCGAAACATTGACCGACAAGATTTCGACTCAGCTCAATCTGATTTTCAATTAGTTAGGTTCTTAATTGGCAAAACGTTAATCGCTAATTAGTGCAATTAGAAATTATCCATTATGTTAATCAAACTTCATCAACAGTTAACTATAGATAGAAACGCCACTCAGGTCGTGGATTGTTTGAAAAAAGGGGGAGTAATTATATACCCAACCGATACTGTTTATAGTTTGGGATGTGATCTTTATAATACAAAAGCGCTTGAACGAATCTGCCAAATAAAAGGAATCAAGCTCTCCAAAGCTAATTTTTCCTTCATTTGTTTTGACCTTAGTAATTTAAGTGAGTTTACATTACCCATTTATAATTCGACATATAAGTTAATGAAACAGGTTTTGCCAGGACCTTATACCTTTATTCTAAATGCAAATAACCAAGTACCTAAATTATTCAAGAGTAAAAAGAAAACAGTAGGAATTAGAGTTCCTGATAATCTAATACCAAGACTTTTAGTAAATGAACTAGGAAACCCAATAGTTTCAACTTCAATTCATGATGATGATGCTGTTTTGGAATATACTACTGATCCTGAACTAATATATGAGAAATACCAAAATCAGGTAGACATGGTAATTGACGGGGGTTATGGAGGTAATGTTCCTTCCACAGTAATTGATTGTACCAGCGATGAACCGGTTATTATTCGCCAAGGAAAAGGAGAATTACAGTTTGAATTCACTAGTTAAATTTTCTCTAAAAAGTTCAAACATTTTTAAGTTAATTAACGTATACATTTTAGTTGAAACACTATTAATAAAACTTAATTTCTATTCCCTAAAGATGTGCTGAAATTTTTGGCAACATTCAGATTATGAGCCGATTAACACTTCTTACACTAATCGTTATATTTTTTGCTACAATGAGTACATCCTATTCTCAAAGTGGTATTCAATGTGATAATGGAGATTTACTCAAGAAAATCACTTTTACCGAAACTGAAATAAATGGGGAAATACAATACATAAACCTTTATGGGGACATCGTAAAACCACACCCAGTTTATGAATTATCACTTGAAGAACGAGTAAAAAAGGGTTATACGGTGGTTGATCCAGACAAAAATAGTAGAACAGCCAGACCGACTTATACCCTCACATTTCTTGATACAGTTGATAATACAGGAATCGGTTTTGATGACCCATCTCTTGGAAGTATTAGAAGGCAAATTCTTGAATCTGCACTTACTGATATTTTAACTATGATCACCAACACAGGTTTTGTTGACATTCAAGTAAACGCATCAGAAAATGAAGGGAAAGGAGCACTAGCCAGCGCGGGCCCTTACCCTACTCCTGCCTCAACCGGTTATTCTATAGGTTCTGTTGCAAAACATGTCATTTTAGGAAAAGACCCTTACCCCACATTTCCTGATGCAGAAATAACATTTGACTTTGGTTACAATTGGAATAATAGTACAGACTATCCAGATTTTGATGAATATGATATGTACAGTGTTGCTCTTCATGAATTAGTGCACTGTTTTGGATTTACTAGTTATTTAGCACCAGATGGTACTTCAGTTGTTGGTGAGGATGGCTATTATACATTATTTGATCAATTCTTGATCAACTCGGATTACACAAATCTATTAGAGGGTGACCCCCCTGGGCTTAGCACCGAAACAGGTGACTTAACTAGTAACGCTTTAAGGTTTCAGTTTTCCACAGGAAGCATTGCACCTGTTTACTCTCCAAGTCCATACACTTATGGATCTAGTTGTAGTCATCTTGATCATGGAAGATCATCTGGAGTAACATATGTAATGCATCCATCGATCAGCACAGGGACTACAGGAAGAATTTTACATGCAGATGAAATAAACGTATTGTCTTCCTTGGGGTATGGTATAGAATCGCAATACCTCTATACAGGTTTGAGTGATCTTACCCCGAGCAACCTTGAGAATATTCAAATTTATCCTAATCCAGCAACAAATTACATCAAGTTAATTTGGAATAAAACTATCAACCACAACGCTTTAACAATTAAGATCAACAATATCATTGGTAAAGAAGTATTCAATTCAAACCGTGATGAGATCTTTCTAAGAAATAATTATGTTATTATTGATACTAATAGCCTGCCAAACGGAATATATTTTGTAGTGATAGATGACAAAGAGTCAACTGTAACAAAGAGAATTATCAAGAAATAGCAGGTGTCAGACTAAGTTTTTAGATTTTCTTTTACCATTCACACCCTAATCCCTATCAGTAATACATCATCTATTTGCTTGTAAGTTTTTTTCCAATTATTAAACTTCTTAGATATAAGATCGCGTGTTTCGGAAAAAGGTTTATCGTGGTTTTGTATAATAATGTCCTTTATTAAAGATAACTTGAATTTTTGCTTATCCTCTCCTCCAATCTGATCCAGAAGTCCATCTGAAAATAAGAATATTGAATCCCCCTTTGATAACTTGACATCGTGATCTTTAAAGATAATTTCCTTTCCTCTTCTAGCATATTGAGTTCCTCCAACGGGAAAGCGCTCTCCTCTTATTTCTTTGATTTCACTATTACTACAAATAAGAACTGGTCGGTGAGCACCCGAAAACTGAAGTTTAGTTAATTTTTCATCAAATTTGCAAAAGGCAATGTCCATGCCATCTTCAGAATGAGAACCGGAAGAATTTTGATTCAATGTGGTATTCACTCCTTTATGAAGTTCCATCAGTACATCGGAAGTATTTGTTATTTCGTTATTCTTCATAATATTATTCAACAAAAAGTATCCAACCATTGACATCATAGCTCCTGGAACTCCATGGCCAGTACAGTCTACTGCAGCAACATATATAGATCCGTTCTTCTTGAACATCCATGGAAAATCACCACTTACAACATCCCTAGGGCTATAAAAAAGAAAATGCTCCTCAAAAACAGCATTCAACTGTTCATCTGTAGCAAGAATTGTTGATTGTATTCTTTGTGCATAGTTAATACTTTCCGCAATTTTTCGGTTCTTGCTATCCAAATCTACATTAACAAATTCAAGCTGCGTATTTTTAAATTCCAGTTCCTGATTGGCTTTTCTTTTTGTTTCATATTGATTAAAGATGAAAAAAACGAAGATGAGCACCATTACAAATCCACCTATCAATGAATACTGAAAAAGTTTTCTTTTTCGTGTTTCAATTTTCTGAATTCTCTGGTCTTTTTCTAACATTGTAATTTTTTGCTGACTTTTTTGAGCATCATACTTACTGTTTAACTCATTTATGCTGATAGCCTTTTGTTCGTTAAACAATGAGTCATTCAATAGTTTAAATATCTGATGACTTTCATAAGCCTTTTCAAAATCTTTCATCTCCGCATATAGTTGTGATAGCAATTCATATGCATTGGCTAATTCATATTTGGCATTTATTTCTTCAGCAACATCAACACCTCTCTTTATATAATATAAAGCATCCTTATACTTCTTCTTCCTCTTATATGTAACTCCAATTGCAACTAAGGAATATGTTAGCCCCCAATTGTCATTCATTTTTTCTTGTAATACCAGAGCACTTTTTTGATATTTCAACGCTTTGTCCAATTCCTCTTTTTCAAGAAAAATGGCACCTATATTGTGATAATTCCTTGCAATTTCCTGCTCATCACCCGATTCATGGTCAATCTTTAGAGATTTAAAAAAGTAATCTAATGTTTTGTCGAAATCCTTTTGGTCATAGCAAATGGAACCCAGGTTATTATATGATGCTGCAACTCCACCATTATCATTAATTTGCTTATAAATTTTCAATGCTCTTTCATAAGATCTCTTAGCATTATCATAATCTTGATTGATCTGATAAACTACTCCTATATTGTTACAAGTATTTCCTAATCCGGCTTTTATTAGCTTAACATTGCCATTCTGCTCTTCTAGTTCTTCAAAACATTTCAGGGACTTATAATAATTTTCTAAGGCTTTTGTATAATTTCCTTGATTTTGATGAGCAATTCCAATATTATTATATGCTCCTCCAATTCCACGTTTAAAACCCAGCTTTTCGGATAATTTCAATGCTTCTTTTGCATGGGTTTTGCACTCTTCAGGATCAATGCTATTAACTACCCAAGCCAACTCCATCAGTAAGATCACTTTGTTAGTATCTTCCGAAGATTTACTAATTAAGCTTTTTAGACTATCTGCCTTTGATTCTTGTGCATAAAGATTCGGTTGGATCAAATAGATTAAATAAACAAACAGAAATGTGAGAGCTCTCAACTGATTGTAACTTAATTAAAGGGAATACTAAATATAGTAATTAGACAGTAGAAATCAAACAGTACCCCATATATAGGATTAAAGGTGTAATTAGATTTGCACATCTAAAATATAAACTATGAATTGCTTAATTTTGGAATAAAGAATCCACAAACTCATTTTTTCTGAAAACCTGAAGATCTTCTATTTTTTCTCCTACCCCAATGTATTTTACAGGAATTTGGAATTGATCAGAAACCCCTATTACTACACCTCCTTTAGCAGTTCCATCCAATTTTGTAACTGCAAGTGCATTTACTTCAGTAGCTGCCGTAAATTGTTTGGCTTGCTCTATTGCATTTTGGCCAATTGATCCATCTAACACCAATAGTACTTCTTGTGGTGCATCTGGAATAACTTTTTGCATGATATTCTTAATTCGTGATAATTCTTTCATTAAATTTATCTTGTTGTGGAGCCTACCTGCGGTATCAATAATAACTACATCAGTATTTTTTGCTTTAGCAGATTCCAAAGTGTCAAAAGCAACAGCGCCAGGATCTGATCCCATCTTTTGCATAACAATCGGAACATCTACTCTTTTTGCCCAAATTTCCAGTTGTTCAATGGCAGCAGCTCTGAAAGTATCTGCAGCGCCAATAAGTACAGTTTTACCTGCTTTTTTGAATTGATATGCCAGTTTTCCAATTGTGGTTGTTTTTCCAACTCCATTCACTCCAACAACCAATATCACATATGGGTTATCTGTTTCAGGCAAAACATAGTTATCAGAAGTAGCTAAAGTATCCCCTGAACCATTATTGTTTTCATTTTTAGTTAAGAGATCAGCAATTTCTTGTTTCATTATCGAGTTCAACTCCGAAGTGTTTATATACTTATCTCTTGCAACACGTTCTTCTAGTTTTTTAATAATTTTCAAAGTAGTATCAACACCGACATCCGAAGAAATGAGCACCTCTTCAAGATTATCAAGTACTTCAGCATCAATCTTTGACTTACCTACAACCGCTCGCGAAAATTTGGAAAAAAAACTTTCCTTAGACTTTTCAAGTCCTTTGTCCAATTGCTCTTTCTTCTCCTTAGAAAATATTCCGAATAAACCCATATTTAATATTTACGTAGTAAGATTTACAATTTATGTAACCTACAGGATTGAAAACGAGCGCAAATTTACAAGAAATTGCTTATATAACATCGTAAATTATTCAATTAAAGGCAATTAGATTCTNCAATTATGTTACTTTTTGTATATCACANATTCAATTACTTTTGGCTTCAATATGAAACNNCCNTGAATCAATTAAAAAATAAATTATAAATAAGTGAAAGAAGATCTATTGCAATATTCCTGGAGGTTTGGATTATTTGACCACTCAAATCTCAAAACGCAAGATGGAGAAGAAATTAAGATCCTTGCCAATGGTGTAATTAACAAAAATGCAGGACCGGATTTTCTCAATTCTAAAATTAAAATTGGGGATACCATTTGGGCCGGAAATGTTGAAATACATCACAAAAGTGGTGATTGGCTAAAACATAACCATGAAAAGGATAGCGCTTATGATAGCGTAATCATGCATGTGGTGTATGAAAACGGAACCGTTATTAAGAGAACTGATGGATCAATAATCCCTTGTCTTGAATTAAAAAATAGAATTTCGACCAATTTTATAGAGAACTATGAAAAACTAATCCAAAATGATTCCTGGATACCTTGTGAATCCCATATTGGCAAAGTTGATGATATTACAATTTCCAACTGGCTTAACCGCTTATTGATCGAAAGGCTTGAAGACAAAACATCTGTTATTGCTGCCCTATTAAAAGGAAACAAGAATAATCTGGAAGAAACATTTTATCAGCTATTGGCAAATAATTTTGGATTTAAAGTCAATGGACTTCCTTTTGAGCTACTTGCAAAATCACTTCCGCTAACAGTCATAGCAAAGCACAAAAACAATTTAAAACAAATAGAAGCATTGTTTTTTGGAGTAGCAGGATTTCTGGAACAAGATCATTCAGACAAATACTTTTTGGAGCTTAAAGCAGAATTTAATCATCTGAAACTTAAATTTAATTTAAAACCATTAGATGTAAGCATTTGGAAATTCCTAAGACTACGGCCATCCAATTTCCCAACAATCCGTATCGCACAATTTGCAGAGTTGATCCATAAATCTCATCATGTACTCTCATATATATTAGAATGCAAAGACCCGAAAAGCATCACAAAACTATTTGAAACGGAAGCAAGCAATTATTGGAACACGCACTATCATTTCAATAAAGAATCAGCTAAGAGAATAAAAAAACTAGGTGATACTGCCCGAACAAACATAATTATCAATACAGTTGCTCCGTTTCTATTTCATTACGGACAAATAAAGCAACTTGAAAATTATAAAGAATTAGCTATAGGTTTACTAGATTCAGTTCCTCCTGAAAATAATCACATTATAAAGAATTTTGAAAATCTTGGAATTAAAACCAGATCAGGATTTGATTCTCAAGCCCTTATACAGTTAAAGAGTAATTACTGTGCACATAAAAAATGCCTGCAATGTTCTATTGGAAATAAGATACTAAATCAATCCACTAAAAACTGACAACAGAAAACTACCAGCTATCAACGAAATTTTCTAACTTTGTTACATGAACAAATTTAAAAGATGCCTTGAAATCCAAATATTTGGAGTTTGTCATTACCTAGGTGAAAAGTTTGACATATCAACTTCTCGAATCAGGTTATTTTTCATCTATATTACTTTTATCGCCTTCGGCTCACCCCTGATCATTTATTTTGCGCTTGCTTTTTATTAGATCTTAAGAATTATTTCAAGAGAAAAAGCACCCGAATTTGGGACCTTTAAATTTCAGATTAACAATTTATGATTTTAAATTCACTAAATTTATCTTATAAATTGTAATTCGTAAATCGTAAATAACAATGTATCCGGAAAAGAAATTTCTCGGTGTTTGCTCGTGGCTTTCTATCAGATTTGATGTGGACATAACCCTTGTCAGGTTGATCTTTATTGGAGCTTTTATCCTTGGTTTAGGTTCACCTATACTAATTTACTTCGTTTTATACCTTGTCAAACCCAATACCAGTAATTAGTTGAAAAAAGTTCTGATAACCGGAAGTAATGGCTTTTTAGGTCAGAAATTAGTAAAAATTCTTATTGCTAAAACGGAATTCGACCTCCTTGGAGTTTCAAGGGGAGAAAACAGATTATCATATTTACCCAATTCTAACTATCAGTCTCTTGATATATTAGATTTTGAAAAAGTTAATGAATTAGTATCTAATTATTTACCGGACTACATTATCAATACTGCCGCTTTGACCAATGTTGATCAATGTAAAGAAGAAAAACAAGAATGTTGGGAACTAAATGTTGATGTAGTTGAAAACCTAACAAAAATTTGTGCTGAAATTAATTCCCATTTAATTCACCTATCTACAGATTTTGTTTTTGACGGAGAAAACGGCCCATATAAGGAGGATGACAAACCCAACCCGTTAAGTTACTATGCAAAATCAAAATTAGCTTCAGAGGAAGTTTTGCTCAAAAGTAATATTAACTGGACTATCATAAGAACCATACTTGTTTATGGATTAACAGAAAATAATTCGCGGTCAAATGTTGTAACCTGGGTTAAAGAATCACTTGAACAGGGAAAGGATATCAATGTTGTGACAGATCATATAAGAATGCCTACACTGGTGGAAGATCTCGCTCAGGCTTGTATTTTGGCAATTAAAAATGATGCAAAAGGGATTTATCACATCTCAGGAAAAGACATGTTAAGTGTATATGAAATGGCATTGAAAGTTGCTGATGTTTTTGATTTAAATGCATCTAAAATTTCACCAACAGTTTCTAAACAATTTACTGATGCGGATCCACGTCCACCAAAAACTGGGTTTATTTTGGATAAGGCAAGAAAGGATCTAGGTTATCAACCACATTCATTTGAAGATGGTTTGGAACTTATTAAGAAACAATACGAACTAATAACTCCAAACTCATAACTCAACACTCGATAACCTTTTGTTATTAAACTAATTTTCGCATTTTTGCGCCACCTAATTTATTTAAGCAACATCTAACAAAATGGTAGAATCAACCGAAGCTCGGGGCCAATGGGGCTCAAAACTAGGATTTATAATGGCTGCGGCAGGCTCCGCAGTTGGCTTGGGGAACATTTGGCGCTTCCCTTACTTAACAGGAGAAAATGGCGGAGGGGCCTTTGTTTTGGTCTACCTATTATGCGTTCTTTTAATCGGTATTCCTCTTTTATATAATGAAGTGGCCATAGGTAGACTCACAGGGAAAAACCCTGTCGGTGCTATGAATAAGGAGAAACCAAAATCATTTTGGGTAATTAGTGGAATCCTTACAATCTTTCTTTGCTTTTTTGTTCTTAGCTATTACTCCGTAATTGCCGGCTGGACAATCGGTTATATCTTTTCCTCACTTTCCGGTAAAGCCATGGATTTTGGAGAATTTGCTGCTAATGGTTCCTATACTATAGGATTAATGAGTGTTTTTCTATTAATGACTATAGGAATTATTTTAGGTGGTGTAAAGGGTGGTATTGAAAAGGCATCCAAAATAATGATGCCCATATTGTTATTGCTGATCATTTTATTGATAATAAGAACATTGACTTTAGATGGTGCAATGGCAGGCGTGAAGTATTATTTAATACCTGATCTGTCAAAAATTAACGGCAAAGTTGTTCTTCAAGCATTGGGGCAAGCATTCTTTTCCATGAGCGTAGGTTGGGGATTAATGGTAACGTATGGGTCCTACGTTCCTAAAAATCAAAATTTAGTGAGTTCAGGTGTATGGATCGCTTTTATAGATACTCTTGTTGCCTTACTTGGCGGTTTATTGATATTTCCTGCGGTATTTGCCTTTGGTAAAGACCCCGCAGGAGGAGTGGCATTGGTATTTCAAGTATTACCTGAAGTATTCGAACAAATGCCAATGGGAAGTATTGTCG
>JAESSM010000024.1 GCA_016764115.1 Bacteroidia bacterium
TGCACTTGCTGCACCAGTTGCACAACCTCTACCAATTAATTGGCCACATGATCCTTCCCATAAGGCAATTTGAGGATTAGCCAATGCTCCGGTTATTTCAACTAGCAACTGTTCTCCTGAATCAACTTTGAACTTATACCAAACATCCTGAGCAGGGGATGCCAGATCACCACCATTGCCATCGCAATTCTTAAGCGTAATATATGGGATATCGGGAGTAGCATTTACATTTGTTTCACCATTGGCACATAATTGATTGGTATTGGTCAACGTACCTAAGTTGGTAGCATTGCTGCAATCATTATTGGCTGGTTGAGTAAATCCTACCAGGAATAAACTAACAAATGTAATTGTAATAAAAATGTATCTGAGGAATAAAATCATTAAACTAATTGATAACTAATAAGCTACGATTGTTGTTTGTTACCCATCTATTCCTCTTTTGTAATGTAAAATCGTGTGAAAATAGTTAAAATTTAACTCTCAATAATATATTTATAATACATAGTTTTGTTATCTAGAGCCACTAATTAATTATATACGAAATACTTGCTAATTTGTTTACCATATGCTAGCTGAACGGTTTATAAAGGTTGTTAGGATGATTTTGCCTATGCCATTTACAATTGCAGTGATTTTGACGTTGTTTACCGTGATTCTGGCAATTATATTAACTGATCCTATTCAAAGCAACAATTCACCTCATTTTATGCAGATCCTAGAATTTTGGGAATTGGGTTTTTGGGACTTGCTCAAATTTGGTATGCAAATGACGTTAATGCTTGTTTTTGGACATGTATTGGCTTTAACTAAACCGATTCAGAAATTAATAGATTTAGCACTAAAATATTGCACTAATACATCAAACTCTGCTGCTATAGTTACTGTTTTCACACTTCTTGTTACTTTTTTTAATTGGGGATTGGGCTTGATATTTGGAGCGATCTTCGCAAGAAAGGTCGCGGAATATGCAGTGAAAAATAACATGGAACTCAATTATCCATTGATAGGTGCTGCAGGATATTCAGGTTTGATGATTTGGCATGGTGGTTTATCTGGCAGTGCACCGATAAAAGTTTCAGAGGAAGGACATTTTTTGTTTGATCAAATTGGGCAGATCTTAATGAATGAAACGGTTTTTTCTTCAATGAATATTACGATTTCAATGATATTGTTATTGATATTACCATGTTCTATGTATTGGTTGGGAGGTAAAGTAAAAGCAGTACCATTAAGTATAACTAAAAATGAGGAGCTTGAACACCAGCCAAGTTCTAAAGTTAGCGGCGCTGAAAAGTTGGATCATTCTAGTTGGTTTTGTTATTTATTTGCAATACTTATCCTAATTGTAGGTATAAACAAAGCACTTATTAAACCGGAAGAAGTAACGTTGAGGTTCATCAACCCTGATTTTATAAATTTTATGTTATTGGGTTTAGGACTCGCATTGCATGGTACATTTAGTAAATATTTATATGCAGTTGAAAGCGCTATAAAAGGTACCACAGGAATAATAATTCAGTTTCCGATCTACGCAGGAATCATGGGAATTATGAAATACTCCGGATTAGTAATGGTATTCTCCGATTTTTTTGTTCAAATTTCAAATCAAACAACCTTTCCTATTTTTACCTTTATCAGTGCTGCGTTGGTCAATATATTTGTTCCAAGTGGGGGAGGGCAGTGGGCTGTGCAAGGTCCAATAATAGTTGAAACGGCAATGGAATTAGGTGTTTCAATTCCAAAATGTATTATGGCATTGGCCTATGGAGATCAGCTCACGAATATGATGCAGCCATTTTGGGCACTTCCTCTTTTAGGAATAACCGGATTGAAGGCTAAAGAAATATTGCCTTTCACTTTATTTCTGATGTGTATCGGGGCAGTTGTTTTCATATCAGGATTACTGATATTTTAGATTTCATTTTCAGTTATTTCAGTGATTGGTGCCACTTCCTCTTTAATGTTAAAGTAATTCTCCTCTAAAGCATTTTGAATTGGGATTTCACATTTTTCAAGTATAAGTAAATTGTTAACGATCTTAATTTTATCGTAAACATCATTAATATCTCCTTTTATATCTATCAAGCTGTTGATCTTAGTATTTAAGCTGGTCAGGTTGATCCTTTCTAAAAAGAAATTGGCCAATAAGTAGAAAAACCGTATCTCAAAATTATAATTACCAAGCTGTTGGCTGCTAATGTGCTTTAATTTGAAATTAATGCCTTCGTAAATATGGATGATATTATCATATTTCTTTTTGTGAAATAAGATCCCAAAGAAAGTAGAGTAGGTTTCGATAAAAAATACAGAAGAATCTATGTTCTTAATTCGTTTTAAAGCTGCCTGAATATATTCATCTGCAATCTTAATTTCTCCAATTAAATAATAGTATCGCCCAATATAAGGTAGTAGGAAAGGTTCAGTGTTCTTTAATGAATCTTTATTGTGATCTGGAATATATGCTTTAGCTCTTTTTATGTCATATACATTAATTTTAGAACTGATGTGGTAAACCATGTTGTATTTACTAATAACTGCGGATGTTTTGGATTTGTGTAAATCAATGTAGCATTGTCTCGCACGTTTGACTTGGTTGAGATGCATATGGCTATCAAAGAAAGAACGGTAAACCATAGTAATAATTCTAGGATTTCGATACGGATTCCTAACTATTTCCTCTATCATATTATCGATGATCTTTTCCTGCTCACTGTAGTTCTTGTTGTAAAGATTGTAAATACTTATATAGCTCAACAAATTCAGTTTGTTGATAATACACTGTCCCGGAACGTCAAAAAACCTCCGGATCTCATCAATGTCTTCAGAGATCAATTCCCATTTTTTGTCCTTATATTTTAATCTTAAACGATTGTAAAAGGCTATGTAGTCATCATATTCCTTAAAATAAGGGTTATAAAATTCTTCGATCTCCAAAGCGCGTTTAAATTTCTTGTAATCACTGGCATGTCTTAATTCCACAAGCATAAAATTGAGCACAAATTTTACTGTAATGCATGTATGCATACAATATCCACCAACTTCTCTACAATAACGTATATCTTTTTCAAGAAATTTCAGGATTTGTTCTGCTAGTTCAGGGTCAATATCAGTCGATGTTTTATTGATCAATCGTGCCGCGAATGATTTTATTTGAGACAGCTTTGTTTCCCAACTTTTTTCAACAAAAAGCTTTTCTGCATAGAACTTAACACGACTCATACTCTTTCTATTAATGCCGAATTCCTGATATTTAAAATCTTGATCAGGTTTGGCATTCATATATTGAGTTTTTATTGCTTTGATCGTATCCTGTCTTTCCTTGCTATTACCAATGTGCTTCTCCAGGTATAGAACATCTATATAGGTAAGAGAATTGATAAATTGATTTATATTGGTTTTCATTGGAAAGCTATACTTGAGCGCTTAATTTTTCAAGTACTAACACATCTTTCCTAAGTTTGTTGTATCTGTCAGAAAGCTGTTCGTCAAGTGGAATGTTAAGGTTGGTTAGTATGTCTAAACTTTTCTTCATTTTAAGTTTAGTAAAGGCGTGAGTTTCCTGAGATATTGGAATTATCAGTTTTGACAATTTGTTTATCAGGGAATTTAAGGGAATAGTATCTAGACAATATTTTGCAAGAAGATAATAGAAACGAATTTCGAAATTATAATCACCTATTTTTTGGCTACTGATATGCCTTAGTTTAAATGTGATATTTTCATAGAGATCAATTATTTCCTGGTATTTCTTTGATCGAAATAACATCATATAATAAGTAGAATAGGTTTCAACAAAGTATACAATTGAATCAACTTTTTTGATCTTTTTTAAAGCATGTTCAATGTATAAATTAGCCATTTCTTGTTTATGTGATAAATGATAATATTTGGCTATGTATGGTAAAATAAAATCTTCGACCTTATCAATTTCATCTACTTTGTGTTTTGGGATAAAACGTTTAGCAGAGCCAGTATCATAAAGGTTTAACGTCACTCCTAAAATGTAAAGTGGGCTTCCAACTTTAAACTCAGTATTGTCTTTTTTTAGATCGTGATAATAATTTAACGCTTCCTCGATTTCATCTATAAACAGGTAATCGTTAAAGAAGAAGTTGTTGATAAAGGCATTAAGTCTTGTATTTCGGTAAGGATTATTTGTTATATGATTTATCAGTTCTTCAATGATCAATTTTTGATCCGAATTCTTTTTATAAAATTGATAATACGTGGTAACGAGACCTGATAAGTTGATCTTATTCAGGATGTCCTGTTTGTTGTTTTGGTAATGTTTGACGATCTCTTCAATATCGTGGTCTAATTCCTCCCATTTTCTTGTTTGATATTTTAATTTAATTCTTGAATAAAATCGCTCGCATTTTTCATGATTCTCGAAATAAGGTTTGTAAAATTCATCCAGATCTAAAGCTATTTCAAGGTTCTTGAAATCGTTGTGATGCCTCAAATCTTTAAGAAGGCTGTTTAATAAGAACCTTACTATAGTACTGTTATGAAAGCAGAACTGTTTACTATTTATACAGTATTTTTTGCCTGTTTCTAAAATGTGAATTAGTTCTTTATTTAATTCTGGATCAAGTTCAGATACATTTTTAGTCACAAACTTCCTGGCAAAATCTTTAAGTTTAATATGCAAACTTTCCCATGAATGATTCTCAAAATACTTTTCGCTATAAAACTTAAACCGACTAACACTTTTTCTATCAAGGTTGTAATCCTGGTATTTAAAAGGTTTATCTGGAGGTTCATTTTCTCGATGATATTTTACTTTTTTTATTACGTCTATTCGTTCGGAACTGCTTCCAATATTATTGTTAATATATAATATGTCCAGGTAGCTTAGTGAATTGATAAACTTATTAAGGTTAGTTTTCATAATACCCGAATGTAGTGTAGAAGAGATTATTAGTTAAAGAATTCTTCCAATTGATGAACTTGTTCTTGTAATAGATTATATCTTTTGTTTAATCTGTTATCGAATTCAAAGTTTGAAGAATGCAGATAATCCATATTCTTTTTCATTTTCAATTTTATAAAAAGATTAGCATCTTCTGATTTTGGATTAATCAACTGGCATAGTTTATTACAACACAATTCATGGTTAAATTGATTCAATTGAAAGCTTGCGAGTATGTAGTAAAATCGAATATCAAAGTTCATCTCACCTCCTTTTTGGCTTTGAATGTGTTTCTTTCTGAAGGATAGACTTTCATAAGTATCAATTATCTTTTTATAATCTCTTTCTCGGTAAAGTAATGTGAAATAGGCTGAATAAGTGTGGATAAAATAAACGATAGAATCATATTTTTTCATTCTGCGCAAAGCATACTCCATGTAAAACTTAGCAAACTCTATCTTGTTAGTTAGCAAATAAAATTTAACAATATATGGTACTACAAAGCGATCAATTTGAAGCATACTTAACGGGTTGTGTTTTGGCATGAACTTCTTTACCTCTTCAATATCATATAAGTTCAAGGCCACTTCCAAGTGAAAAATATAGTTGCTTGAATCAGAAAGATCAACTTCCGTTTTTTTCATGTCAGAATAGTAACGCATAGCACTTTCAATATCGTTTAGGTAAATACTATCGTTAAAGAAAAGCTTATTGGCTAAGGCATTAAGTTTTGTATTGTGGTAAGGATTGTTTGAAATGACATGAAGCAATTCTTCCATCATTTTCTGATGCTCCTTTTTTTGTCTGTTTATGAGGCTATAAGGAATGAAGTAGCTATAAAGACTAACTTTAGTAAGAATATCCTGATGTTTATTTTGATAATGATTTTTTAAATTTTCAATCTCATCATCAAGCCTTTCCCATTTTCTATCACGAAATTCATATTTCAGTTTACTACTATATAAAAAGCATTTTTCCTGCTCTTCAAAAAATGGTCTGTAAAACTCCAGAAGATCTAAAGCCCTTTTCTGATTATCATAGTCATTAATGTGTTGTAACTGGAGACTGATATTCTTTAATATAAATTTAACTATGGTTGCATTGTGCAAACAAAAGTGATTGAATTTCTCGCAGTATTTTCTGTCATTTTCGAGAAGTTCTAATATTTCTAACCCTACTTTGGTATTTCTTTTTGCAACGGCTTTGTTGATCAACCTCTTGGCATAGAAATTTAGTTTTTCCTGAATAGATGACCACGAGTTGTCTTCAATTACTTTCTCCGTAAAAAACTTAAACCTGCTAATATGCTTCCTGTGGATGCCATATTCCTGATATTTGAAAGTGTCATTAAAATTGTCACTATTTAGATGTTTCTTGATTGCATCTAATACTTGCATCCTTTCCTTGCTGTTAGCCACATGGTTATGCAGGTATAAGACATCGATTTGACTTAGAGAATTTATGAAATCATTTAAGTTAGTTTTCATTGTTGAAAACGTATTGATTTAGAACTAGTTAATGATTTTAGAGTTAATTTTGTGACAACTAAGGTATGAAAAAAGTCAGTACTTTTTACAAATGGCACATTACTTTTACTAGAGAACTAGGGAATTCAACTTTAAAAGCAGTGAAATTTGTACCAAATTGAAAATTGAAGTGGTTGATCGACCAATACACGAATTACTGAATAGTCAATTTGAAAATGTGATAATTTGAAAATAAATTGAATAAAAGCTAGCTACTTGACCGGTAGAAAATAAGTGAATGATGCTTATAGCTAATAGCCTATTAGCTAATGGACAGACAATAGAAATAATTTACGAATAAACTAATACACGAATCAACGAATACACTAATAATAAAGGATCCTTCTTACTTTAGAAATAGCTTTAGCTAGCCTAAGCACTTGACGTGTATAGCCATATTCATTATCATACCAAACATAGAGAATAATTGTATTGTTGTCGGGAGCGCTGATAGTTGCTGGCCCATCGACAATTGCAGTATGTGTGTTGCCAATTATATCACTTGATACTAGTTCATCGGAAACTGAAAATTCAATTTGCTCTATAAGGCTTCCATATAAAGATGATTTTTTCAATGTATCATTTACTTCATCTCGTGTAACATCTTTATTCAATTTTAAATTTAAAATTGCCAAAGATGCATTTGGAGTAGGTACACGGATGGCATTCCCTGTTAATTTCCCTGACAATTCGGGAATTACTTTAGCAATTGCTTTAGAAGCGCCAGTTTCAGTTATTACCATATTTAATGGAGCTCCTCGCCCTCTTCTTGATTTTTTATGATAATTATCAAGCAGGTTTTGATCATTAGTATAAGAGTGCACNGTTTCTACGTGTCCGTTATCAATACCAAACTCCTTATGTATTACTTCAAGTACAGGCGTAATNGCATTTGTTGTACATGATGCTGCAGAAAAAATGTTTTCATCTTCAATAGAAAAATCACTCTGATTAATACCATAAACAATATTAGGGATGTCTCCTTTCCCAGGAGCAGTAAGTAATACTTTGTCAATACCGTTTGCCTTTATGTGTCTTGATAACTCTTCTCTGTCTCGCCAAACTCCTGTATTGTCTATAAGCAAAGCATTGTTGATTCCATATTGGGTATAATCAATATCTTCTGGATTATCTGCTGCGATCATCTTAATCACATTTCCATTTACAATTAATTCCTTTTTATTTAGATCTTCAACCACGTTTCCTTTAAATGGCCCATGTACAGAATCATTTCTTAGTAATTCAGCTCTTTTAATAATGTCTTTATCACTATTGCTTCTGGTAACAATTGCCTTTAATCTCAACTGCTGACCATTTCCGGCTAATGAAATTAACTCTCTTGCAGCAATTCTACCAATTCTCCCAAAACCATAAAGAACCACATCTTTGGGTTGAATATTTATCTTGTCCTGACCAATATGATCAGATAGCTTCCTTAACAAGAATTCTTTTACAGAACCATATTGATCTCTTTCTCGAAGCCATTCAGAATCTAACCTTCCTATGTCTATTCTAGAAGGGCACAGGTCCAATTGCTCAATTTCTCGCGCCAATTCTAATGAAGTTTCAACGGTAACAGGCATATCGGTTATAGTTCGGGCATATAAATGAAAATTCAGTATTTCACTTGAACTAGTGTCAAACAATGGTTTTCTGAATATTAATAGCTCTACGGTTCTATCAAACCATAAATTTCCAATAATGTTGATTAATTCAATTGCAGCTTTTTCTTTTTTTACCCAGTTGCTCAATTCCACATCATATGCGTTTTCAACTATTTCGTCCTGTTCTATCATTTCTAATATGATTAATAATTAGTAGTAAAGTTTAGTAAAAAGTAAAGGCGGGTATCAATGTCTGACCCCGCCTTTATAATTATTTTAATTGCTTACCCCAAATAAGCCTTTAATAATTTGCTTCTTGAGTTCTGCCTAAGCCTTCTAATGGCTTTCTCCTTAATTTGTCTTACTCTTTCTCTTGTAAGTTCAAATCTGATCCCGATTTCTTCAAGAGACATACTGTGATTCTCACCAATACCAAAGAATAATCTTACTACATCTCTTTCTCTATCAGTTAGCGTATTTAGTGATCTGCTTATTTCTGTAGATAATGATTCATAAATAAGAGCATTATCAGTTTGAGGAGTATCGCTATTTTCTAATACATCAAGCAAACTGTTGTCTTCTCCCGGTTGAAATGGCGCATCAACAGATACGTGCCTTCCTGAAATTCCTTGAACCTCTTTAACCTTCTCTTGAGTAGTTTCTAGTAAATCAGCCAATTCATCTTGCGATGGCTCTCTTTCATATTTTTGTTCTAACTCAGAAAATGCTTTTCCTATTTTATTCAATGACCCAACTTGGTTTAATGGAAGTCTTACAATTCTTGATTGCTCAGCAATTGCCTGTAGAATTGACTGGCGAATCCACCAAACAGCGTAGGAGATGAATTTGAATCCTCTTGTTTCATCAAACCTTTTGGCTGCTTTTATAAGGCCTAAGTTACCTTCATTGATCAAGTCCCCTAGGCTTAATCCTTGATTTTGGTATTGTTTTGCAACGGATACCACAAAACGCAAGTTTGCTTTTGTTAGTCTTTCTAACGCAATTTGATCACCTTCTTTTATTCTTTTCGTCAGCTCAACTTCTTCATCTGGTGTCAATAGATCCACTTTACCTATTTCCTGCAAGTACTTATCTAATGATTGACTTTCACGATTAGTAATGGATTTTGATATTTTAAGCTGTCTCATAATTTGATTTGGTTAACTTTATTAATAATATTTTAAATACCATATGGCCTGCTTTCCCTATTGAAAAATTTGAAAACCAAAGCCTTAAACGGCATTAAGCCCGCAAAGTTACAACATTTTTCAACTAAAGTCCAGAGTAATTTTCACTTTCTGGAAATAGCGAAAAACAGCAAATATGTGAAATTTTATATTTCAAGTAGTTTAATAGTTTCATCGAGTCTAATACCCCTTTCTGTTTGTTTTAAAGAGCAACATTCATTGTCCTTATCATGCTCAAAAAATAGCACGTAATCATTTTCTAAGGCATTATTTAAGAATGAGGTTTTTTCTTTTAAAGTTTCTAATGGCCTTACATCATAAGCCATAATATATGGAATAGGAATATGCCCTACGGATGGTAAGAGGTCAGCCATATAAACGATGGTTTTGCCTTTGTATGATATATGTGGTATGATCATTTTTTCGGTATGGCCGTTGACCATCATAGCATGAATTCCGGGCAAAACTTCACCTTCATCTTCAATAAAATTCAATTGTCCTGATTCCTGAATAGGTAAAATGTTTTCTTTAAGAAAGGAGGCTTTCTCGCGGGAGTTGGGATTTACAGCCCATTCCCAGTGATCCTTACCACACCAATATTTCGCATTTTTAAAAGCTGGTACAAGTTTCTCACCATCTCTTTTAATGCTGCCACCACAATGGTCGAAATGTAGATGGGTTAAAAGGTGATCTGTTATGTCATCAGTAGAGAATCCTGCATTCTTTAGAGAGTTTTCTAAAGTTGCATCTCCATGTGGTTCATAATAACTGAAGAACTTGTCACTTTGTTTGTCACCAAGGCCGCTATCAATCAATATTAATCTATCCCCGTCTTCAATTAACAAGCAACGCATAGCCCATGTGCAGAGATTCCTGTCATCGGGAGGATTGAGTTTTTTCCATATTGGTTGAGGTACAACACCAAACATGGCTCCTCCATCCAATTTGAAAAACCCGGTGTCAATAACGTGCAGTTGCATATTTATGAACTAAGAAGGCGGAGTTTTATGCCCCGCCTTCCCTAAATTTATTGTTTGAAATTATTGATTGGCAGCCATTTCAGTTTCAGTACTTTCGGGAGATGCTTCTTCAGGACTTTCTATTAACGATTCTCTTATCTTAGCTTCTATCTCATCTGCCAATTCCGGATTATCCAATAGCAATTGCTTAACAGAATCACGACCTTGAGCAAGTCTTGTTTCTCCATAGCTAAACCATGAGCCACTTTTTTGAATGATATTATGCTCAACACCTAGATCAACAAGTTCGCCAACTTTGGAGATACCTTTCACAAACTCTAAGTCGAATTCAGCGATTTTGAAAGGAGGCGCAACTTTATTTTTAACAACTTTTACTTTTGCTCTGTTACCTGTTATATCTGTTCCATCTTTTATTTGTCCTATTCGCCTTATATCCAATCTTACACTTGCATAAAATTTCAAGGCTTGGCCTCCGGTGGTTGTTTCAGGATTGCCGAACATAACTCCAATTTTTTGTCTTAATTGATTGATGAATATACAACAGCACCCAGTTCTGCTGATACTTGCAGTTAGCTTTCTTAATGCCTGTGACATTAACCTTGCCTGCAAGCCCACAACTGAATCTCCCATTTCGCCTTCAATTTCATGTCTTGGAGTCAAAGCGGCCACAGAATCAATAACTAAAATATCAATTGCACCAGAGCGTATTAGGTTATCAGTAATTTCTAATGCTTGCTCGCCATTGTCCGGTTGAGAGATTAATAAATTCTCTATATCTACGCCAAGTTTTTCTGCATAAAAACGGTCAAATGCATGCTCCGCATCTATAAAAGCTGCTATCCCACCTTGTTTTTGGCATTCTGCTATAGCATGAATAGCTAATGTAGTTTTTCCTGAAGATTCAGGTCCATATATTTCAACAACTCTGCCCTTTGGTAATCCCCCAATTCCTAAGGCAAGATCAAGAGTAATAGACCCGGTTGGAATGACTTCCATTTTTTCAATAGCTGTGTCACCAAGTTTCATGATGGCTCCTTTACCATAGGTT
>JAESSM010000025.1 GCA_016764115.1 Bacteroidia bacterium
TACCGGGTTTTTAATTGGATAAATCCCAAGCCCATATTTTTCTCTCTCGTTGAATAGATTGTAATAAACATTGGTGACTATGCTGAGATAAAACCCAATTCCAATAATGATCAAACATATATAAGCAGTTTTTCTAAAAACCTCATAGTTCAATTTAAACTTTTTGAGTACCACATTACCAACCATATCAAGAGTTATAGCAACAGTTGGCAAGGAACAGAATATGAAAAATGGAATATTCCTGTGAGCCGATAATGCGAGATAGAAAAACAAAAAAACCATACCGATATACCCTAACCCAAAAGTTTCAATAAAGTTATTTAACCAGTTTTTTTTCTTAGTCTTCTTGTATGCTGTCATAACTAAACCAGTTAATGTAAGCGCTAAAACCAATATCATTAGAATCGATTCCTTTTGCTGCCAGTAATAATCTGTAGTGAAAGAAAATAACTCAAGTGTAAACTTATTCTCTCCAACTTGAGAAAAGATCACAAATGGATGAGCCAACATTTTAATACCGTTTGGATTAATTGCAACAGCAAGTATTGATAATACTGAAGATCGGGCAAGATGTTTTGGAAAGATGAAACCCCTGCTCTTATCTCTTTTTAAATAATAATATTCAATAATTCCTGCAATCAAAAACACCGTACTTATTACCATTCCTATTGCGAATGCCTCATGTGCATTTACCCAAAGTATCTGCAATGGAATAATCCAATAGATTTTTTTGGATGGAGATAACCGATAGGAAATGTATTGAAACAAAAATAAGACGGTCATTAAATGACTGGTCATCTCCGGCCTGCCGATCATCCTAAATTCGCAGGCAAAAAGCATTATAAACCCTGCAATTATTAACCCAACAGAAATAACCTTCTTTTCTTCAACAATTTTGCTTCTTAATTTATGAGTTGTTTTCAGCAGGTAAGTTAGCAGCAGAACATTGACTAAACTTTGAAGAATTGGGATGCACTCTGGGCCACTAATTTTACTTATATAAAAAATGACCACTTCAAAAAGCCATTTCACGTTGATCCATTCAACTCCCTGAAAAGTGAAAGAAAAAACATCCTGGCTTACAACCCTCCCGTTTTCGACCATCCATTCCCCTGTTCGCAGCATCCACCAAATGTCCGGTTCACGTAGATGACGAATACCCAATGCTGCAGCAGTTAACAGTAATAATAACCAGGTAACTATTTTATAATTGAAGGACATGGTAGTGAATTGTTACGGATAAAAAATTGCTGCGAATTTAGAATGCAATAACAGGTACTAGATTAATGTCAATTCGCTATAAGAGAAGTTTATGTCAACTATATTATCAAATAATAGAACACTGATGACACAGATTAAACTGGCATTACGGATAAATTACAAAAAAATCAGTGCAAGTCTGTTAAATCAAAATCATCCACGTGCTATCAAGAATCAAAAAATAATGCAGGAAACACTAGTCTTTTTCAATCAAGATAGGTTCATATTCCTTGAATACTGTCAACTTAGCATCTTCAATTTGCTTTTGATAAGCAGCCCAGTTTACCTCATAAAACTTATTGATCCTTGACAATGCCTTGTTTACCTCTGCCTCTGCCTGATTTATAGCTAACATTCCATTTTCAGTTGGTGCTCCATCTGCTGCGTCAATATAACTGCGCATTGCCCAAAGTTTTGAGTTGATTCGTTCTGTTACATGGTCATAACCCTTAAATCCTTCAGGTGTCATAAACAATTTTAGCATATTATTAGCAGAATCGGTTAGTGCCTTACCGGATTTTTGAAGTTCTTTTGCCAATTCTTTGTCAATGTTATCCATTTGTTTGTTCAGCATCTCAATTGTCTTTTTACTTTCCTTTAATCTGTTGACCGAATTGGTAGCTGCTTCAGTAATATCCATCATCTGCTCAATATATTTTTCTTTTTCAATTAACTGTTCCATTGTTATATTCCTTCTTGGATCACTTACGACCTCAATATTTGTAGAATCTGTTTTTCCATTATAGGAAACCAACACCTTGTATTTTCCGGGAAGAACCTTAAACCCGCTTGTTGGTTTATTTGCATCTTTTTTAGGCTCTTTGTGTGAGGGATATCGAACTCCATTTCTGTTAAAATACCAATGTATCCTATTTAGTCCGGTATCAGGCTTAACTGTATAGTCTCTGATGGTATCCCTCTTTTCATTGAATACTACGATCTTTACTTTATCTGATTTTTTCTTGTCTTTCTTTTCGTCTTCTTTCTCATCATCCTTTTTGTCTTCTTTATCAGATTTACTCTTTATTTCTTTCAAATAAAAACTGATCTTCGCACCGGATGGTTTATTACTGGCTCTGTAATGAGCATCCGCTGCAAAGCGAACTCCTTGCGCAGGTCTATACTCGGCCATAATAGTTTTATTCGGAGAATCAAAAACATAAACATCTTTATTCAATATACCAATTCCTTTTTGCGCTAATTCCCGCAAAGGACTAATGTCATCTAATACATACACAGCACGTCCAAAAGTTCCAATTATCAGATCATTTTCACGAGGATGGATTTTCATGTCCATTGTTGAAGCTGAAGGGTAGTCTTTGCCCCATTTGTTCCAAATTGCTCCTTTATCAATTGAAAAATAAAGACCATTTTCTGTACCAAGAAAAAGTAGCTTCGGCTCAATATGATCTTGCACTATAGATAAAGCGTAACTCTTGATCTTGGATTCATCAACTAATTTATTCCATGTTTTTCCATAGTCCGTTGTGTGATAAACATAGGGTTTCCAGTCGTTTCTTCTGTAATTATTGATAATAACAAAAGCCTCCGCAGCATCATGTTTTGAAACTTCAATTTGAGGTATCCAACTGCCTTTAGGAACACCTTTTAAACCTGCAATCAGATTATTCCATGTCTTACCACCGTCTTTTGTCAACTGCAAATTCCCATCATCTGTTCCAACCCAAATCACACCTTCCTTTACTGGACTTGGTGCAATAGATAAAATTGTCGTAAAATTCTCAGCTCTGGTGGCATCAATGGTCAGTCCACCACTCTTGGCTTGTTTTTGTTTTGATGTATCATTGGTGGTTAGATCAGGAGAAATGATTTTCCATGATTTTCCGCAATCGGTACTATAATGAAGATATTGGCTCCCAAAATAAACTCCACAATCATTATAAGGGTCTTGTGCTATTCCAGCATTCCAGTTAAATCTTAGCTTTTTTCCATTAGGATGAATAGGTTGAATAGACTTTGTTTCACCGGTTACCCGATCGCAATAACTAACATTTCCTCCCTGAGACATAGCATAAACATATCTGCTATTGCCTGGCTTCGGTACAACATCAAATCCATCGCCAAAATACAACTCCGACCAATGATTATTTCTTATTCCGCCTCCCTCCCAAACCTGGCTCGGCCCTACCCAAGAACCATTGTCCTGCATTCCACCGTAAATATTGTAAGGGACATCCATATCAATATTAATGTGATAAAATTGAGCCAACGGTAAATTCTCAACAAACCTCCAGTTTTTGCCACGATCTCTTGAAATATTCAAACCACCATCATTACCATCAATCAAGTAGTCAGAATCATCAGGATGGATCCAAAATGCATGATGATCGGGATGAACACCGCTATAAGGCAAAATTGTTTTAAAGGTCTTACCCCCATCTTCACTTCTTGATACTACTGAATATAAATTATAAATTCTATTCTCATTTTTAGGGTCAACGTAAATGTCTGCATAATAGAAAGGTCTGTTGCCTATATTTTTATCAGAAACCATTTTCCACTTAAAGCCACCGTCTATTGACTTGTAAAGTCCGGTTTTTTTAGATTCGATTAGTGCATATATAATATTAGGCATTGATGGGGCAATCGCCAAGCCAATTCTGCCTAACTCACCTTTTGGCAAGCCATTTTTTTCTGTTCTTTTTTTCCATGTCGCTCCCCCATCAATAGTCACATAAAGTCCACTACCTTCGCCACCTGAATTAAAAGTCCACGGTTTCCTGCCATATTCCCACATAGCTGCAATTAATTTATTCGGATTTGTGGGATCTACAACTAAGTCAGCACAACCGGTTTCATTGTTTTCATAGAGAATCCTTTTCCATGTTGTGCCTCCATTAATGGTTTTATAAACTCCCCTTTCAGGATTCGGTCCCCAGGCTGAACCCATAGCTGCAACAAATACGATATCAGGATCATCTCTATGGATTATTATTCTATGGATTAACTTGGTTTTTTCCAATCCCATTAACTTCCAGGTTTTACCCCCATCTAAACTCTTGTAAATTCCGGCACCACTGTTATGAGAGTTTCTTGGATTTCCCTCACCAGTTCCAGCCCAAATTACATCTGGATTATTCTGATCAATTGATACAGCACCAATGGAAAGTGTTGGCTGCTTGTCAAAAATAGGCCTCCATCTTATTCCTCCACTTTCAGATTTCCATAAACCGCCTGATGCAGTACCTGCGTAAATTATGTCAGGATTATCGAGTACAACATCTATAGATGTAACCCGGCCACTCATTCCAGCAGGGCCGATACTTCTGAATTTTAAACCTTTAAGTTTTGATACATCTACTTTTTGGGCAATAGATGAAGAAAACAAAAAGAGCATTATTAATGTTATGTTGAATATTCTATACATATAGATTGCTATTTATGAAATCTTAAAGTCATGTTGAGTGGAGTCGAAACATCTTAACAAGCTATAAATATGGAAAAAACGGTAGTAATCACAAAAGAAATGTAAGAATTTGACAGTCGGTGACTATTAGGATTCGTCATTACGAAGGAGGTACGACTGAAGTAATCCCCCGCCATGAATAACCATTGGAGATTGCTTCACTACGTTCGCAATGACGAAATGTCTACATCCCCATCCCATCCATATCGTAGTTATAATTACGATTTCTACGGGAAGGTTTATAGCGATTGATCTTGTAGTTAAATGACAAAAAGAAAGTCCTTGGACCGTGCCGATACTGTGAATGAAGATAAGTATCACCTATGTAACTGTCCATCTCAAATTTTCTGGAATCAAAAACATCACTTACCCTAAAACTCAACTCTCCTTTATTTTTCAAGACAGGCTTTTTCAAACCTATGTCCATAAAGTATCTTTGTCGCCTTGTTCCTTGAATAGTTTCTCTAGGACTGCGGTAATTGAACATCAACTGAAGAGTAATATCCTCAAATAGGGTCGTCATCGAATTAATTCTACCTGTCCACCCATAAAAATCACTTGCATAAAATTCCCCAATATTTCCACCGTCAACTATATTTCTGTAGTAATTAATACTTCCATTTATTTTCCACCATTCTTTTATTTGGCTCGAAAAAGTGGCTTCTACACCAAATGATTCTCGCGAAGACAAATTATATGGCTTGGCCGTAGCAACACCATTGCTGTCTATTGTTCGGATCCTCTGAATAACTCCATCAGTATGTCGGTAATAAATGCTGCCAGTAAGGGTTGACTTATCCCAATACTTTACGTCTCCAAATTCAAATGAGTGAGTATACTCAGGGTTTAGATCAGGATTGCCCACCCATAAGTTCAATGGATTAGCATAACTCCAGAATGGGTTTAAATTCCAAAAACCTGGCCTTCTTATTCTTCTACTGTAACTAAATTGAAGTTTATTATTACCCTTTATATCTTGTGTAAAATGAGCACTTGGAAAAAAGTTCAGGTAGCTTTTTTCGGATTTTAGCGCAGATTCTTTAAGCTCAGTGGAAATATCTGTGAACTCTGACCTCAATCCAATTTGATAATTTAACTTTTTCCATTTGTTGCTGATCATCCCATAACCCGCATGAATAACTTCTGAATAAATAAAGTGATTGCTAATATTAGTGAGATTTAGCCAACTTAACGTAGAATCATTGTATTCTTCAATATTATAGTCTTTGTCAATACTTTTAAAACTGCTTTTATAACCGCCTTCAAACTTTCCATTTTCCTTGAAGGGATGTGAGTAGTCTGCTTGCACCAAACCTGATGATTGACTTTCTTTAGTTAACACTCTTTGACTTAGGGGAGAAAGATCACTTGGAGTTAAGTCTTCTACATTCAAGTAGTGTTCGGATATACTTTCATTCTCGTCTTCATAACTATCAGAATATTGTGCATCCATAGTAAAATATCTACTCTTTTTCTTAAATAATTTTTTATACCCCAAAGCATATTCCATTGCTTTATCAATTTCATCTTTACTGGAATTTCTGTAATACGCATCAGTTAATTGACTATTGATATCATAATTGCGATAATCTGTATGTCTGGAATTATTGCCATCACTCAATTTATATAATCCGGAAACGGTAATTGTATTTAGTTCATTTAAAAAATAATCAAATCCCAATCTGGAAGAATTGGTTAACCTTGCTCTTGTAAAATCCCCGTTTTGATCATTAACAATAAATGAATTTCCGGAAGTAATTTCACGATGACTGATAGCAATCCCTGGGCTTTCTCTGTAACTTACGTTTTGGGTTCCAAAAAAATTGAATTTTCTTATTTTGTAATTCCAGGTAAGTGAAGTAGAATGCTTATGTGGCAGTGCAGTTGATAGAGATATTAAACCATTAAATCCTTTCTTTTTTTCTTTTTTAAGAATGATATTGATGATACCTGCCATTCCTTCCGCATCATATTTTACTGATGGATTTGTAATTACTTCAATACTTTGAATCGTGTTTGCAGGAATTTGTTCCAAGGCTTCATTGGTGCTAATTCCTGTAAGCCCTGATGGTTTTCCATCAATCAAAATTCGAACATTATTGCTTCCCCTTAAACTCACACTTCCATCCATGTCAACTTGTACGGAAGGAATATTTTGTAATACATCCTGTGCAGAACCGCCAATATTGTTCAGGTCTTTATCTACATTAAATACTTTCTTATCTAAACCAACCTGTAGCTGATTTCTGTCTTCAGCAATTTCTATCTCTGATAATGTTTGTGCAGATACTTTGATGGAAGTTTCTCCCAAATCCAAATATGGGCTTTTCGGTTTAAGAGAGATATTTGATATGTATTGAGTTTCATAGGAAATGAACTCTATTTTCATGAAAAATCTTCCAACTCGCGATTCTATCTCATACTTCCCATTCTCTTGCGTAATTGCACCCGAAATTAAGGAAGAATCCCGTATACTGAACAAAGAAATTGTTGCGTATTCAATTGGTTGACCGCTTTCAGCATCTTTTACAACACCTACAATTTTACCCTTAGGAATATTTTCCGGATTCCAATTGCCTTCGCCATGACCACCTTGTTGACCCTGGGCAAAGACAATCTGAGTAAGTAATATGAAAGTAGTTAGTAATTTCAAGTTCATGCGGCAAACATACAGCTTTACATCAACAACAGACCTTAGACTGTAGTTATTTAACAAAGTTTAACACTGGAGAAATTCTAAGAAAAGTAATACATTTGTCAACCCCAGAAATAGTATAAAACCATGCAAAATACATTATCATATCAGGTCCATTCAAAAGAAGGATTTTATTACAGCATAAAATTTATCATTAGTATAATATTCTACATAGGATTGTTCTCCTACTTGGGTATAGGAATTGCTGGCAATGATATGATGATGGTACTTCCAGTCATTGTTTACGCCTTATTTTTTGGGCTTATATTGCTGTTTAGAATGGGAATTATCATTGGGTATATTAAAGGAAATGCAATTAAGATCAGTGAAAAGCAATTTCCGGAAATTCAGGAAATAGCTGAAAAACAATCAAAATTATTAGAATTAACCAAAGTCCCTGATATTTATGTGCTTCAGGCAGGAGGGCTATTGAATGCTTTTGCAGCACGATTTTTAGGAACAAATTACATTATCATTTTTGCGGATATCTTAGAAGAGGCATATGAAGAAAATCAAGAAGCCGTTGAGTTCATAATCGGTCACGAATTGGGTCACATCAAAAGAAAACATATAATAAAGAACATATTGCTTTTTCCCTCTATGATTGTACCTTTTTTAAGCAGTGCATATTCCCGTGCCTGCGAATATACTTGTGATAATATTGGAGCCTCGCTAAGCCCTCTAGGAGTTAGAAACGGATTGATCCTATTAGCTTCAGGTAAAAAACTTTACAATAAAGTTAATTTCGAAAAGTTCATAGAGCAAAAAGATACTGAAAGAGGCTTCTGGCCATGGTTCGCAGAAAAAATATCCTCACATCCCAAGCTAACAAAGCGATTAGCAAAATTTGGTGCAATCGAATTCAATGCTGTTCTAAAGAAAAAAAATCAATTCAAAGACTATTCAACAAATGACCACAGTAAATACATGCCACAAGTTTAATATATAAATGCCAACCGCAGAAATCAGTATCTGTACTTAAAATTTTCGTATTTTAGCTAAATGCAAAGACAAAACCCTAACCAGGGAACTAATAGTCAGCCAGCAGCCACCATCCTTATAGTTGAAGACGAAAGCATGATTGCTTTTGCCATTAAAACATCACTAATTAATCTTGGATACAAAGTCTGTGACATTGCTGTAGAAAGCGAAGATGCCATCAAAAAGGTGGAGGTTTACAAACCTGATCTCATTTTAATGGACATCAACCTAAAAGACTCGGTAGATGGTATAGAAACTGCTAAAAAAATAAGATTATCTGATGACATTCCTATTGTCTACCTAACTTCCTTGGAAGATGACGAAACATTAGAAAGAGCCATCACAACAGATCCATCTGGTTATGTATTGAAACCCTTTAAAAAAAGAGAACTTCGAATTGCTATTGAAATCGGATTATCTAAACATCGAATACAGGTCGAGCTCAAATTAAGTAAAGCAAGTTTTCATGATGTTGTAGAGAAGAATGTAGAAGGAATTCTGGTTATTGATAAAAAGGGTATTGTGAAATTTGCGAACGGTACTGCTGAACAATTTTTTGGGATTCCACGGGCATCCTTAATAGGACAAAAAATCAAATTTCCGATAGAAGGAGAAGAAGGGTTTGAGCTCGATATCCTTCGAACAAATGGTAGCTCTGGGGTAGGTGAATTACGGGTGGTTGAATCCCTATGGAATGATAAACCTGTTTATTTGGTTTCAGTTAGAGATATCACTAAAAGAAAAAGAAACGAACAGGAATTAATTAATGCAAAAAAAATTGCTGAAGATCTAGCACATGCCAAAGAACAATTCTTGGCAAAGGTTAATCATGAGATCCGTACTCCAATGAATGCGATTATGGGGATGGCCCATTTGCTTAAAACTGCCAACCATACTCCAAAAGAAAAAAATTATCTCAATACGATCAGTCAATCTTCTGAAAATTTATTAGTGATAATCAACGACTTATTAGACCTCTCTAAAGTTGAAGCAGGCAAGTTCACTTTTGAGAAAACAGAATTCAACTTGCATGACCTGATCAACAACTTGATCAATTCACTTACCTTTAAAATAGTTGAAAAAGATATCTATTTGAATTCTAAAATAGACAACGCTATTCCACCAGTGTTAGTAGGAGACCCAGTACGTTTAAACCAAATAATTACCAACCTGGTAGGAAATGCAATTAAATTCACCGAAAAAGGTGGAGTACTTATTAAAGTAAATTTAATTAGTAAAGAATCAGATCATTTCAAAATTCACTTTGCAGTTTCAGATACAGGAATTGGAATTCCTAAAGTTAAGCTAAGAAAGATCTTCCAAAGTTTTATCCAGGCAAGTGATGACACAAACCGTAAATACGGTGGAACAGGACTTGGCCTGACAATAGCAAAACAATTAATTGAATTACAAGATGGCACTATTAATGTCGAAAGTACAGTAAATAAGGGGTCAGTATTTTCATTTGAATTAATGTATAAAATTGGAGATCCTCGAAAATTAAGTACCGCAAATGATAATTTAAGCACAGTTGAATTTAGAAGTCTAAATAATGTTACCATACTATTAGTTGAAGATAATAAGATCAATCAGGAAGTAGTAACTGATTTGATCAAAGCTGAAAATGAAAATATAAAATTGGACATAGCAGTAAATGGTAAACAAGCAATTGAAAAAATAATAGATACTAATTATGATCTTGTTTTAATGGATGTACAAATGCCGATAATGGATGGGTACGAAGCAACAATATTTATTAGAGCAAAACTCGATAATTCAAAAAAGAATATCCCTATCATAGCAATGACAGCAAATGCAACAGCCGCAGAAAAACAACATTGCTTTGATTCAGGTATGACCGATTATATATCTAAACCTATCAAACCAAAAACACTATATTATGCAATACTATCAGCAATAAAACCAGCATCCAACAATGGTAGTGTAGTTGATGAGCATAAACAAGAACTCCCTAACAAGCATTTAGAACCAAACAAACAGGAGCGGAAAACTGATAAACTCTTCGATCTTTCCTACTTCGAACTATTTGCAAAAGGAGATGAAAAAAGGGTTATCAAATACATTGACATCTATACAACTGAAATCGCATCCCATTTAAAAACCCTGATAAAACATCATGAAAATAAAGCTTGGGATAATGTAAGTCGTTCAACTCACACAATGAAGCCGCACTTTAATCAGATTAGCATGTATGAATTAGAGAGTTTAGTTGTTTTACTAGAAGAAAATGCAAAATCCAATAAACCCGATGAGCTTCTAATTAATACATTAGTTAATCAAATTCAAAAAAAATGGAAAATCACAGTTAAAGCGCTTAAGAAGGAAAAACAAAAGCGATTAGCCCTGTTAGAACCCAATTAACCATTCACATATAATATTGCCATGCTGAAGCTCTATAAAATTGAAAGTTAATTTGTTTTGATTAGCTATGTAACATTATTGAAAAAAAATTCCGTTATTAGACCAAGAATCCAAAATGTTTTAAACTAAAAAACTATGAAATTTAAAATATTCTTAGTTGATGATGATCCAATCTATCAAGAGATGCTTCAAGAAACATTAGGTTGGAATCCTAATTACGATGTAATATCTTTTGATAATGGAGAAGATTGCCTCAAAAATATAAATGATAATCCCAATGTAATTGTCCTGGACCATCATATGGATAAAGGAGGTTTGGAAAATCGCATGAATGGAGATGAAGTGTTAAAGAAAATACAAGAGACAAACCCAAAAACACCGGTAATCATGCTAACCAGCCAGACCATACCAGGCAAAACATATGATTTTATTGGAGAGGGAGCCTGCTCCTATATTCAAAAAGGCAAAGGTGATATAACAGAAATTGAAAATTCGATTAAAGAAATTTATGAAAATAAAAAAGCACCTACAAGCTAAAATTTCGTAAGTGCCTCAATTTCAAGTGGAGAAGATGGCTCCAGAACCTTTCTTGTACTCACCTAATTTTCAATGATTGGTGTAGAGAGTTGAAGAAGTATCAGATATTAAACTATAGAGCAATCAAAGAGAATTTGGGTCTATATAATATGAACATTAAATTATCTCGTTAAAACCACTTTCTTTGAAAATGCGCTAATTGAAGTTGCGATTCTGATCGAATATATACCTGATCTGTAATTCGAGAGATCAATGGTTGATTGATCTTGTTGAATAGGATTATGTTGCACATATAATATAAGATTACCAAGTATATCAAAGACACTTATGTTAAAGACTTCATCCCTTTTAGAGAGCGATTTAACTGTAACAATACCAGTTGTCGGGTTGGGGAAAATTTTGATGACATCAGATACACTCATATAATCGAGTATTCCGGTAGTTTCTGATATGTACACAGAGTTTGAAATAGTATCAGTTATATTTATAGGATTTCCTGCACTGTCAATTGCATGTATATCGCTAAATGAAAAATTCAGTGCTTGTGAATTACCGGGATTGGCAGTTATTTCAAAACTTACTTGGCTAATTTCTCCAAAACCAATGGAATTTTTTCTGTCCGTTCTTACTTGAACCATTACAAGGTTACTGGTTTGTATTTTAGAAAATGATATTAGACTTGTATCAGCAATATTTCCGATCCATGACGGACTGAAACCGGGTATTACAGAACCTGATTCGATAAGTAAGTCATCATAAGTCAGTGTAAATGCAATACCATAGATACTTGTGCTTTGTGCTGAATCCGTACCTAAATGTACGGTTGCCGTGAATGTATCTTGGGGATTCAAAGAATCATTCGAGAAAGTCATGTATAAATCAGGTGTGGAAACATTATACTGTACCGAAGATGAGTTTTTTGTATGTGTCAAACCATAATTTGCTGAGATCGCGCCAATGTCATCACTATTAATTTTCCCATCACCGTTGCAATCACCATGAGCGTGGTTGGCACCACTTGCATAGAAATTAATCCAAGCAAATGCACATTTACGGTCCCAAGTAATACTGATGCTATCCCTTGCAGGGCCTGTATCATTGTATGCAAGACCAATGGAAAACACATCCTGAATATTAACAATCTTATCTGCATTAGCATCTCCAGGCCAGACATAC
>JAESSM010000164.1 GCA_016764115.1 Bacteroidia bacterium
AGAAAAATGATAAAATAGTAGGTATTACGCCTGCTATGCCTTCGGGTTCATCAATGAACATAATGATGAAAGCAATGCCTGAAAGATCATATGATGTTGGTATTGCAGAACAACATGCGGTAACATTTTCGGCAGGTTTAGCTACCCAAGGATTAATTCCATTTTGTAATGTTTATTCCACATTTCTTCAACGTGCGTATGATCAGGTTGTTCATGACGTAGCAATTCAGAATATCCCGGTTATTTTTTGCTTAGATCGAGGAGGTTTAGCTGGTGCTGATGGCCCAACCCACCATGGTGCTTATGATTTGGCCTATTTGAGATGTATCCCGAATATGATAGTGGCTGCTCCAATGAATGAGGCAGAACTTAGGAATTTAATGTATACAGCCCAATTAGAAGAAACAAAATCCCCTTTTTCAATTAGATATCCGAGAGGAAATGGAGTTATGGTTGATTGGAAGACTCCTTTTAAAGAAATAAAAATTGGAACCGGAAGAAAGATAAGAGATGGTGAAGACGTTGCGATTTTAACAATTGGCCACACCGGTAATTATGCAGTTCAAGCTTGCGCTGAGTTAGAGAAAGAAGGAATTTTTCCGGGACACTATGATGTGAGATTCGTAAAACCTCTGGATAAAAAAATGCTCCATGAAGTTTTTACCAAGTATAAAAAAGTAGTAACTGCTGAAGATGGATGTTTAATGGGCGGTATGGGATCAGCTGTTCTTGAATTTATGGCTGAACATGGATACAGTGCCCAGGTTAAAAGACTTGGTATCCCTGATAAGGTGATTGAGCATGGTGAGCAAATGGAACTTCATACAGAATGTGGGTATCACCCTGATGGCATTATGAATGCTGTAAAAGGCTTAGTAGGAAACGAAGTTCTTTACAAAATTCCAGAAGTAGCTTCTTGATGTATGAAAAGTTGTTATTCAGACAATCCTAAATGCTCTTCAATAAATTCTCTCAAACATCCTTGACCCCCATTACTTTTTAACATTATATCGGATATGGCCTTAATGGATCTATTGGCATCATTCGGACAAATAGCTAACCCAACCGCTTCCATTACCTCTTTATCGTTAATATCATCTCCAAGATAAGCTACTTGGTCAAAAGTGATATTTAACTCTTTGATCCAATCTTTAAGAACGTCCAGTTTATTCTCTGTACCTACATAACAGTGTTTGATGTCGAGCATTTTTGCCCGTTCGGTAACCATACCAGTGACTTTGCTATTGCTTATTATTCCAACATGATAGGAGTTTGTATGTAGCAAGCTCACTGCTATTCCATCTCTGGTGTCAAATCGTTTAAAGTGTTCACCTGCAGAAGTAATATACATTCCCCCATCTGTGAGTGTGCCATCTACATCTGTAACTACGAATTTTATGTTGTCAGTATTCATTAAATTAAGTGTTTACCAAAAACGGATGCAATTGGCTCAATAGATTCAAAGAGGTCATTAAATTGATCAATATCAAGTTGTTGAGCAGCATCTGATTTAGCTACTTTCGGATTCGGATGCATCTCAATTAAAAGGCCGTCAATATTCATTGCCATACAAGCTCTAGCCAAATCCGGCACTCCATATGAAACGCCCATAGCGTGACTTGGATCCAGGATGATAGGCAAATTGATATGTTCTTTAAGGTATGCAACACCACATAGGTCTAATGTAAACCTTGATTTATTTTCAAATGTGCGTATCCCTCTTTCACAAAGAATTACATTTGGATTACCTCCTGAAAGAATAAACTCAGCACACTGAACAAATTCTTGAATTGTAGATCCAAATCCTCGTTTTAGCAGGATAGGTTTGGTGGTTTTAGCACAAGCTTTTAATATTCCGTGATCATACATTGACTTGGCACCGATCTGAATAATATCAGCATATTCAATAACTTGTTCGACATGAGAATGATCCCTGACTTCTGTGGCAATTTTTAGTCCATATTCTTCTCTTGCTTTTGCTAATATTTTTAAGCCTTCTAAGCCCATTCCCTGAAATGAATAAGGAGAAGTTCTAGGCTTAAAACAACCTCCTCTTAAGATCTTTAAATTTAGTTTTGTCAGGTTCTCAGCACATTGATCAATTTGTTCTACTGACTCTACAGAACATGGACCGGCTATTACTACGGTGTTATTTGTATTGCCTCCAAACTTAACATCGTCCAAAGCAATCTCTCGAATATCAGATCTGTAGCTCTTACTTGCTAATTGGATATCGGAATCAGTTACAAAGAAATCTTCGGCAAATTCTTCTAAATTGAGTGGTAACTCCTTTAATTTTGATGGAGTAATTAAAATGGTTTGTTGACCATTTTTTAAAACAATAGAATCACTTTCCTTTGCAAGGTCTGTAGCAGTTTCTTGGTCCACACTTTCTTTCAAATGAACAATCATAATTCTCCTTTTATTAAATTTAAAAAGTGAACCGAACCTACGGTTTCATTGTTATCATTTATTACAGGTAAATACATTACGGGTCTTGTTTGATCTTTAATATATTTTAATAGATCATTCACTGAAAAATTTTCATAAACCTTTAATGGGTCTTGGTTAACCAGGTTCATCATATCCATGCTATGAAGACTATCAATATGATTTAAGAGCCCGTTCCTGAGATCTGCATTACCAATAATACCTTTAAACTTACCTGTCTCATCATTTACTATCGTAAACCCCAATTTACCTTTATTTAAACTTAGTATGACATTTTCCAACGTTAGATCATTTACTTTAATTGTGGGGGACTCATCTAAATCTAACATGAAATCCTTAACCAAAAAATGAGATTCAATTTCATTCAGTTTTAAATTTAATATCGCTGAACTGATCGTTGAGGAATTGAACAAATAAGAACCACTGACTGCTGAAAAGACACCCATATTCCTAAGTATGAAGGATACTTCACCATTTACTCCTCCATCTATATGAATTTTTTTATCAGGATATCTTCTTCTAAAGCTCCTTATTTTTTGAAAATTCACCTTATCGAAAGTTCCACCGCTTTTACCCGGATTAGTTGCCATTAGTAATACAAAGTCAAAATCGTCTTTATAATCTTCAAATACTGCTACATCCGTTTCTGAAGTGATTGCTAAACCTATTTTCATATTATTTGGTTTAGGTACTTTTAGTTTCTTATCGACTAAGTTCTCATATTGAAATGCAACGTAATCAACTTCACTTGTTTCTAATTGAGGATAGAATTTTTGAGCATTATCTGTTATGATATGAAGATCTATAGGTAGAGATGAATTTTGTTTAATAGTTTCTATATCCTTAAATACATCCAGGTTATCTAAACAATCAAGATGCACCATGTCAACATGGTTCGTATTTAAGTTTTCTAAAGTAGTGACTATGTCGTTTTCAGGGTCTGAGAATATTGATGCTGATATTTTCATTTTAACGGTTTGAAACTAGGGCAATTGTGTTGATCCTAATTCTATCTTAGCTTATCGGAAAGGAGTCTCATCTCTACACGAGGCGCAATTCTCTCATAAAGGATATTAAATACAGTTTCGCAGATTGGCATAGCTACTTTGTATTTCTTATTGATTTGATTGATACATTTAGAAGCATTATATCCTTCCGCTACCATCCCCATTTCAAACAATGCAGATCTCACAGAATAACCCTTGCCGATCATGGCTCCTAACGTTCTGTTTCTACTAAATTGTGAATACGCAGTTACTAAAAGATCTCCTAAATAAGACGAGTTATTAATATCACGATCCAATGGATGAACTTTATCAACAAACCTGTTGATCTCTTGGCTAGCATTTGCTATAAGAACTGCTTGAAAATTATCCCCTAATCCGACACCATGACAAATTCCACTTGCAATTGCAACTATATTCTTCAAAACTGCTGCATACTCGATGCCAACTACATCATTGGATTGCATGGTTTTGATATACCTGCATTCAAGCAATCCAGTCAGTGTTTTTGTGACTTCTTTATCCTCAGAAGAAACTGTTAGATATGAGAGTTTTTCCTGGGCTACCTCTTCGGCATGGCATGGGCCACTAATAGTAGCATATGAAGCTAAAGGGACGTCAAAATTATTATTGAAATATTCACTTATTATCAAGTTGTCATTCGGAACTATTCCCTTTATCACTGAGACAACAGTTTTATCCTTAAAATGCGATCTATTGAGCTTGCTTTCACCAAGGGCATCTTTTAAAAAGGCCGCAGGAACTGCCATGATTACAATGTCGGCATCTTTTAAAACACTATGTAAATTGGAGCTTACCTTTATTATATCAAGGTTCAATTCAATAGTACTTAGATAATTGGGGTTTCTGCGAAACTTTGCAATGTTGTCTAAAGCTTCAACATCTCTCATCCACCAGTTAATTTGCTGAGAAATATTACTGCCATCTCCATTTGCAAGATGCCTAGCAAGTATATTATCTGAAAATATCTTTACCAAGGCTGTTGCCCAACTACCGCCGCCAATTATTGCTACCTTATGATTGCTGCTATCCATTTGATCTATAGAAAAGAGGAATCAAAGATAGGAAATTTATTATTAGAGCGTTATTGTTGGGAATGACCAAGAACTGTGGTGCATTGAAATTTATTACTTTTGACTCAATAATTGTATGACGTGTTTGGATTGAAAAAAATAGATTGGTATATCATCAAAAAGTTCCTTGGAACATTCTGCTATGCATTATCTCTGATCATCTTAATTGTAATAGTATTTGATATTGCAGAGAAAATTGATGATTTTCTTGATTCTGAAGCCACTACACATGAAATTGTCTTTGATTATTACTTCAATTTCATACCCTATTTTGCCAATCTTTTTAGTCCGTTGTTCATATTTATTTCTGTGATCTTTTTTACTTCAAAAATGGCCTCCAATAGTGAGATTATTGCCATTTTAAATAGTGGAATGAGCTTTAAAAGAATGCTTCTACCTTATTTTTTAGTAGCAACATTGCTAGCTTTTGGAACATATTATTTAAGCAGTTGGGTGATTCCCAAAACAAACAAAGCAAGGCTTGCTTTTGAAGATACGCATATAAGATCCCCTTTTGTTAATAGAGATCGACACATTCACAGGCAAATTTCGCCCGGAACTTTTATATATATGGAAAAATACAATTCTAAGTATGACATAGGGTATTCTTTTTCAATGGAAAGATTTAAAGATGGCGAATTGGTTTACAAGTTATTGGCAAAAGACATTCGGTGGCAAAAGGACACAGAAATGTGGGCAATAAAAAATTATACCATTAGATATATTGACGGATTGGATGAGAGGATTGAAAGAGGAGCTCGAATCGATACTGTTTTAAATATTTTCCCAAAGGATTTTGAACATTCCAGGTTTGAGATGACTTCAATGAATAATTCAGAATTGGATGATTTTATAATATCAGAAGAAAAGAGAGGTGCGGGAAATCTGGAGGGGTATCTTATAGAGAAATACAGAAGATATGCCTTTCCTTTCGCAACCTTTATTTTGACATTAATTGGTGTTTCTCTTTCTTCCCGCAAAGTAAAAGGAGGTATAGGAATGCATTTAGGGATTGGGATTGCTAGTTGTTTTGCTTACATATTGTTTTTTCAGATATCCACTACATTTTCTATCAATGCTGGATTATCTCCTTTGATATCAGTCTGGATACCTAATATTGTATTTTCTATCTATGCTCTTTACCTCTACAAATTAGCACCCAAATAAGTAATTGTTTTACCTTTGTGAAAATCCCTAATATTTGATAAATGACAGCCATAGAAGGTGTAAAGGAGTTATTAGACAATGCAACTTCCATTGTGATTACAACACATAGGAAGCCAGATGGAGATGCTTTGGGGTCTTCTCTGGCAATGCTCCATTACCTAAAACAAAAAGGGAAAGATGTAACAGTTATTACTCCGACTGATTATCCAGATTTTCTTGATTGGCTACCTGGAAATAATGAAGTGATAGACTACAATAATTCTGATCAAGCTGCCTCTGATGAATTAATTAAGAAAGCGGATGTTATTTTTTGCCTGGATTTTAATCATTTGAAAAGGGTGGAAGATATGGAAGAAAAGATTAGAGCCTGCTCAGCTAAGACGATCTTAATAGATCATCATACGAATCCTGAGAAATTTGAGAATTATGATCTGGCAGATTCTAGTGCCAGCTCAACAGCTGAGTTAGTTTACGATTTTATTTGTGATTTGGGAGATAAAGAGCTGATCAATAAGGATATTGGGGAATGTATTTATACGGGTATTATGACTGATACTGGGTCTTTCCGATTTCCTGGCACAACAGCTAAAACTCATAGAATTGTTGCGCAACTGTTGGAATTAGGAGTTGATAACACGAAAGTTCACGAACAAGTATTTGATAACTTTCCAGAAACAAGAGTTAAGTTTTTAGGATATTGCCTTAAGGAAAAGTTGAAAATATTTAAGGAATATTCTACTGCAATTATTGACATAAACCCGAAGGAATTGACTGAATACAATATTAGATCAGGAGATACTGAGGGATTGGTTAATTACGGGTTGGCTATTAAGGGAATTAATATGGCCGCTTTGGTAGTAGATAGAGACGAAAAAGTAAAGATATCATTCCGGTCGAAAAATGGATTTAAGGTGAATGAATTTTCACAGAAATATTTTAATGGGGGAGGGCATACAAAAGCTGCTGGAGGGATTTCAGATGTATCATTAGAAGAAACAGTAAGCAAAATAATCAGTTTATTACCTGAATATAAAGATCAATTAAATCAAACAGATTAAAACATGAAAAACTTTAATTGGATAATTATTGGCTGTTTGACAATTTTACTTGGATGTGGAAATGGTACAGATGATGGAAAAATGTCAAAAGAAGAGATCAAGCATACTCAAGAAAAACTTGTTGAAGAAAATAAAAACAATGTATCAGAGGAAAAGCAAACCATGCTAAAATATCTGAAGGATAATAATTTACAAACTACAGAAACCGGAACAGGATTAAACTACATTATTACAGAAGAAGGAGAAGGAAATAAGGCAGAGCAGGGCCAAGTGGTAAAAGTGCATTATGCAGGCAGATTTTTAGATGGAAAAATATTTGATAGCTCATATGATAGAGGAGAGCCAATTGATTTTCCCTTAGGGCAAGGAAAAGTAATAAAGGGTTGGGATGAAGGCCTTGCTTTGCTTAATGAAGGAGCAAAGGCTACATTGATCATTCCGTCTCACCTTGCATATGGCCCTAATGGTATTCCAAATACAATTCCACCATCAGCTACACTGATTTTCGATGTGGAATTAGTAGAAATTTTAAACTGATTTAAGATCATGTCCAAAGTTCGATTTGGCATTCTTGGTTGCGCTGATATTGCTAAAAGAAAAATAATTCCAGCTATTTTAGCAAGCACTGATGCAGAATTAATTTGTGTAGCTAGTCGAGATAAGAACAAAGGGGGTGAGTTTGGTAAAACTTTTAACTGTATAGTATTAGACTCTTATGATCAACTGATTCAATACGATGAGATTGATGTTGTTTATATTCCTTTACCTAATTCAATGCACTGCGAATGGGCAATAAAGGCAGCTGAAAATGGTAAACACGTTTTGTGTGAAAAGTCTTTGGCGTTAAATTTACAAGAAGCAGAAAAAATGGTCAATGCGGCAAAGGCAAACAATGTTGTTTTGTTTGAAGCCTTTGTCTACCAGTTTCACCCTCAACATAAGCAAGTAAAAGAAATTGTAAAATCTGGTGAAATCGGAGATGTTAAGTACGTTAACATTGGCTTTGGTTTCCCTGAAAAGGACTTTAACATTCGTTATGTTCCGGAACTTGGCGGAGGTGCCCTATTAGATGTTGGTACTTATGGAATTCACTTTGCAAGAAATCTATTTGATCAAGAACCAACGGATATCAAATGCAATACTACCATACATAAGAAGTACAAAGTAGATTGGTCCGGTAATGTAATAATGAGATTTTCTGATGCGGTAGTCAATTTGTATTATGCTTTCGGAGTTTATTATCAGAACTTCTACGAGATTGTTGGCACTAAGGGAAGAATCAGAATAGACCCTGCGTTTTCAATACCTCCAAACCTAAATCCTTGTATTGAAATAGAAGTAAACAATGAAGTCAAAACGCTTCCTGTTGATGATTGCGATCAGTTTTTTGAAGAGGTGAATTATTTTACCTCATTGGTAGATACTCCTAATTCATGGGAAATACATTACAAAGATATGATTGGTCAGGCTAACACTTTAGATACCATTTTGGCAAACTTTTAATAGTATGTTGTTTCCCAAAAAACTTCATATTGTTATATGGTCGGTTTTTCTAGTTAAGTTTCTTATCTCCTTTTTTTTTATAACTGAGTATGTTACTTGGGAAGATACCCAGTTAGCATTGAATTTGCTTCATACCGGGGAATTCAAAATAGCACACAGAGGTTTATATAACTACAATTTCACTTTCCCGATTTTTGCCTTTATACAGTTCTTGATCTTCAAGTTGATTGGAGTTAATTATTTTTTTGTCTCCGTATTTCAGCTTTCAGTGTCGTCTTGTATTGCGTATCTGCTTTACGGAATTTTCATAACTTTTAATAAGATCATCCCTATTACTATATTTAACAATACACAAGTTCGAAAGTTTTCTTTTTGGGCGGTATGTGTGTTTTTACTTCATCCGGGAATTGGTTATCATACGATTGCGAGTATTCATCCTTTTGTACTGGACATGTTCTTCCCGTTGTTGATAGTGTATTTTACATGCCAATATTTTGAAAGCCCGTCCTTTAGGAAATTAATTTTATTAGGCTTGATAACAGGAATAGGAATTTTGGATAGGGCCACAGTAATTTCAGGAATAATTCCATTTGTGATCTTATTGCTTAAAAATGATTCGTTTTTAGGAGCTATAAAAAAGATATCCCTTGTTGCGATGCTAGCACTACTGGTAATTTCTCCATGGTTGATTAGGAACTATGGAATTTACGATCGAATTGCTATGACTTCTACTACAGGTGAAATTATTTGGAAAGGTTCGTTGTATAATTCTGATGGCGGAAATCATTTGATATCAGGTAAAAATTATCTTCATGCCTTGACTGAAGATGATCGAGCTACCATTAGGCAAATGTCAATTATGGAACGCAATGACTTTTTTATGCAAAAGTATTTGAGGATATTAAATGAAGACCCGGCTCAAATAATGAAGATGCTTGTGATAAAAATGAAAAACTTTTGGTGGTTCAGGCATCATTTAGGAGTGGAGTATAGCGATGCGATGAAACAGTTTATGACATGGTATAAATTGTATTATGGAATAATTCTATTTTTCGCGTTCGTTGCGACAATTGTATTTAGAAAATATAGTTTGTATTTGCTTTCATACCCAATTGCTTTATCCGTTTTGCAATCCATTTTTTATGTAGAAACTAGACACAGATTGGTTATTGAACCATTCTTAATAATGTTGTCTATACTTGGAGTTGTATTTGTGTTAGCGAAACTAAAACGCAGTAAGGCGTTAACTAGCTTAGCATTCCACCACAAACACTGATTACCTGTCCGGTAATATAATTTGACATATCCGAACCTAGGAATACAGCAAGGTTTGCTACATCATCAGTTGAACCCGGTCTTTTTAACGGAATAATTTTCGCCCATTGCTCCAATACTTTTTCGTCTAGATCTGCAGTCATTTCTGTTTCAATAAAACCTGGTGCTATTGCATTACACCTTATGTTTCTTGAACCCAATTCTTTGGCGATAGACTTTGTAAAACCTATAATTCCTGCTTTTGAGGCAGCGTAATTTGACTGTCCTGCATTTCCCTGAACTCCTACAATAGAAGTAATATTTATAATAGAACCAGCCCTTTGCTTTAGAAAATGCCTTTGGACTGCTTTGGTGACATTAAAGATCGATTTAAGGTTTACTTCCATTACCTCATCCCACTGTTCTTCGCTCATTCTCATCAGTAAATTGTCGCGGGTAATACCAGCATTATTGACGATGATGTCTAGACCTTCAAAATCTTCTAATACACTGTTAATCAAACTTTCCGCTTGGTCAAGCTTTGCAGCATCTGATTTGTATCCTTTTGCTTTAATGCCTTGTGTATTTAATTCTGTTTCTAATGCTTTGGCTTTATCTTCTGAAGAAAGGTATGTAAAGGCAATATTTGCGCCTTGTTCGGCAAATTTTGATGCAATTCCTTTCCCAATCCCTCGAGATGCACCTGTAATTAATGCTGTTTTGTTTTCTAAAATTTTACTCATAAATATCAATTTTTCTATAGTCGCTGTTTTACCGCAAATATAGATTTTTAAAGTAAACTATTAAAATTTGGATTTTTTTTTGCTAAATTTCGCAGAATAGAATAGGTTTATCTTAAATAAATCAAACTTACTGAACCGCACTCATTATTGATGAGAAGATCATTAATTCCTCTTTTTCTTCTGTTGGTCATTAGCCTATCTTGTTATTCAAGACAAAAATTGTCTTTAGGTGCAAAAGGTGGTTATGCGAATACCTGGATATTAAATCAAAATGTTAAATCTGATCCTGAAGTATCTTCCTTGTGGTCATTTGCACCGCATTATGGTGCTATGATCAGGTATAACATTTCATCAACACAATACAACACGATACACATGGGTTACAGTTTGGAAATATTGTTTGCACAATACCAGCAAAAATATGGTCCTGGTTTTTTGGGAGACGATTTTGAAAGGCAGTTGGATATTTATACAATTGATATACCATTTATGTATCGTTATACTATAGATTATGTTGTTAATCTGGAAATTGGATTGTTGGCATCATATGTTCGTTTAGCTTATGGAAATTATCCATTAGCTCATGACTTTATTAAAAATGGT